>CAZPBZ010000030.1:0-10352 GCA_964584765.1 uncultured Thermodesulfobacteriaceae bacterium | reverse complement strand
TCTACCAAGGCTTTAGCGATCTTTTCGGCGTCTTGTCTTTTCTCAGTTGTCGTAACCACTTGGATATATGCTTCCATGCTGCCCCTCTTTTCTCTTTTGCGCTATCTTCGACTTTCTTGCCATCATGAACCAGCTCTAAAAGGATCAGGTTCCCTCTCCAGCCACTCCATTATCTTCTCCGGCTTTTTAGCTTTGGCCTTCTTTAGCAGCGACTTGTATTGCTCCAGGTCAAAGACTCTCCCCTTCAAGGTGCTCACGACCAAGGTCGTGAGCATCGCGCCGATGAGATGTATTGTGTCATGGCGGGAAACCTTTTTCTTCCTCATAGAATTGTAAAACTGGTATACTTCAATGGGATCCCTTGCCTCCAACTGGTTTTCGACAATGGTATGAAATATGACGTGCAGAAAAGGATCGGTCTCAGATTCTGGGTCAAATTGATGGTCACCCAAAACATCAGCCATTTCAAACTGGTTGAAGTATTTATCCTGATGCTCTATCATCACTTCTGCGATCTGCCTCTCTTCTGCCTCCAGCACATCCAAGTCCCCGGTTTTGGCTACCTCCCAGATCATATGCATATGTTCTCGATTAAGCCTTCTCAATTCGCCGAACATTTCGTCTGTTTTCATCGTTTTGTCCTTATCCTTTCATGCTCATAGGCTTCGCAGAACAAAAATGTCGCAGATGCCCTGCCGAATTCCTCCTTGTGCCTGCCGTTGCCATATTTTCCAAATCTACCTACCGCCCATGGACACTTCCTTTAAAATATCGCATCAAAGTTATTCAACACAGTAAATAAACTCTTCAACCTTGCCGAATGTCAATATTTTATGGCCGTCCCGGATGTTCTTTCAGCTTCATCGCTCTTCTTTTGATTTTGCTCGCTGCCAGCGGGAAATACCTGAAGCCGGGTTAGCCGGCATCGCCTTCTTTGTCGTCGGTCATGTGGCCCTAAGCTTACCTGGTTTGACAACCGGATGCATCCCACCTATATTTATACCTGATGTTGTACTATTGTATAAAAAGAGGTGAATCATGCAGAGCGCCACTCTCCATATCAAGGTAAAACCGGAAGTTGCAAAAGGATTAAAGGCCTTATCAAGGAAAAGGAATACCTCCGTGGGAGAACTTGTCAGGCAGGCTGTCATATCCAGTTATCAACTTGAACTTATTTCCTCTCTTAATACCCGTCAGAAACGTGCACTTGAGGCCTATCAAGGCGGCTACATCAGTCTGTCCAGGCTCGCTGATGAAATGGGAATGAATCTATGGGATATGAGGATGTGGCTGCAGGAGCATAATATCCCGCAAAACAACTCATTCCTCGAGGATGATGTAAAGAATGCATAGGAGAAAATGGATATTTGATACTGTTGTCCTCAGTAATTTTCTCCTGTCAGATTCGCTGTTCCTTGTTGAGAAACGCTATAACGGAAAAGGAATTATTACCAGCGAGGTATATGGTGAACTTTCAGCCGGATTTGCCCCATATCCTCAACTCCAACATGTGGACAAACTCATTGATAGCGGAGTTTTTGAGCTTACTTCGTTATCAAGAAAAGAACTCAAAATCTACAAGCAGCTCGTCGGCCACCTGGGTCGAGGTGAAGCCTCCTGTATCGCTATTGCCGATAATCGAAACACAACGATGGTTTCAGACGATCGCGCTGCAAGAAGCCAATGTATACAGATGAACATCCCGATCACAGGAACAATAGGCATTCTCAAAGCTTCCGTGATAGATGGTCTTCTGACCACTGCTAAGGCGGATGAAATACTCCAAAAAATGGTTGAAAAAGGTTTCTACTCCCCGATCAGGAGCATGGCGGATATAACATAGCCAGCGCACAATTTTTCAAGAGCAAATATTTACCACGGTACAAATAGCAAAGGCCGCAAAAAGATAAGTTACGGGTGGCTTTCTGACCTGCCCGCCATCGCGAGACCTGCGGGTCAGGCGAGGCGGGCGGGATTACTCAAAAAGCGATTTCCTATCAACAATAACCCACCCACAGATTTCTTCTGACATTCAACTGAATAATCCCTTTTATACTGATACTCACGGCTTCGAGTCTTTACATTATTTACCGTTTTTGATACAAATTGCTATTCTATGTTGTAAAGGCCTGAGGGGATCTGACTTCTTCCTAAGTCGCCTGAAGGCGATTTCCTGAAAGCTTTTTTTGGAAAACAAGAGAGGGTTACCATGTTACCGAAAAAATACGCCTTTCAATTCCGGTGTCTGGCCCTTTTGATCTCCATGGGGATCTCTCTCAGTCTGTGGGGGTGTGCGGCATCCCCCTTTGATGCCTATGTAGTTAGTAAGAAGACCCATAAGCTGACGGTTCTCAACTTTGACAAGGACAGGCAGTTACTGGATGTGGAAGATTCTCCGTTTGACGTCGGCGCCGGCGCTACGGACGTGACCTATGATCCGAGACACAAAAGGGTATATGTGACCAACTCCGAAGAAAATACCCTCTCAGTGTTCAAGATGAAAAAGATTACGGAGGGTTATTTCAACAGCAAATATGTTCTGGACCGCCTAGAAGAGATATCCACGGATGAAGAACCCGTTGCTGTAGCAGTTGATTCAACCCATAACCTGGTCCTGATTCTTCACAAAGACGGCACGCTTATTCGCCTTGACGGCAAGGACCTCTCTTTAAAAGATAAAATTAATGTCTTCTATGCCGTCAACCCCTATCCCGATGCCGTTGACATTACCTATGATGCCCGTAACGACCTGATCTATGTCCTTGATGCAGCCTCCAGTACCCTTCTGATCCTGGAAGGGGAACGCCGTGAATATGTGGATGCCATCAATACGGCAACAAATCCCTGCTCCCTCTGCTATGACTATATAAATGAACGCATCTACATAACTGATCGGGGTGACGAACTCGCTTCTATGGAACCATCTTTTGCGGCCTACAAGGCAGGGCGGTTTTGTTCGTTGATTCAGATAATTCCTCTGAGTGTGCCGTATAATTGTTCGGAGGTCGTCTACGATGAGGCGCATAACCTGATCTATGTCAACAAGTCGCTGACGCGGGTATATGACGCGGAGTCTCTGGATTTCGTGACCGAGATCTCTACCTCACTGCCTTATTCCCTTGCAACCGGCCTTATCGATGGAACCAGCCCTTCCCTGCTTTACATCGGACAGCCATCTTCGGTGGAGGCTTTCGAGATCAGAGGGGCGGACCAGCATATCCGCCAGGGGTGGGTCAGTCTGTCTGTGCCAGCAACGAAAATTGCGACCACGCAGCCCGGTTGTCCTGAAATTGTGTCCCTAACCCCCCTGGAGGGAAAGCCCGGAGATACGGTAACGATTCTCGGTTTGAATTTCGGAGACGACCAGGGGTTGAGCCGCGTGGAGTTTGGCGGTATTTCAGCTACGGAAGGAGATATTGTTTCCTGGAGTGATTCAAAGATCGAAGTCAATGTGCCCCATATGGGTCTGTCCGGCCCGGTCCGGGTGGTTGTCGGGAACCGTTCCTCTGCGCCGCCGGACGGAGAAGATGTAAAGGAGTTCACGGTAGTTCCGGGCAAATCCATTTATGTGAATGCACGGGACGGCAGCGACCACGGGGACGGATCCGAAGCCAATCCATATCGGACCATCACCTATGCCCTCTCCAAGTCTGGTCCTTCGGACACAATTTACATCCATTGGGGTAGGTACACCCGGGACCTGGGCGAACGCTTTCCTTTAAAAGTCGGTGAAGGTGTCCATCTTGAAGGACTTGATAGTTATATTCAGATCAAATATTCTTCTCCCGGTGACGCTGCCATCGTGATGGCTGAAGGGGCGTCACTCAACAGAATCGGAATCTATGGGGATGAAGGAACAGTCGGTGAATCCGTCGCGGCCATAGGAATCATCTGCAGGGGCACGGTTGGTCTCGAAGAAATAGTCGTTACCGGGTTTCGGACAGGAATTTCACTGGAGAGTGGATTTCATAGCGAGATCTCTCCCCTGATAACCGAATCGGACATATCGGCCTGCGACAAGGGGATTTACGTCTACGGTAACGTCAATGCGAAGATTGTTAACAATTCTCTATTCCAGAACCGCATAGCCATCGATATGGTAGGCAATTCCAACTATGTGGCATCCAATGTCCTCTGGGATAACTTTGAGATAGGAATAAAAGTCCAGGGCCATACCGCCTTTCTTCTTGGCAATATGATCTCCAGGACACTGGATCCGGATCAGGAAAATATTGGTCAGGGAATAGGTAGCGGTGGTCCCACAAATAGTTTTTTTTGCGGAAACCATGTCAGCCAAAATCATACCGGACTCGGTCTCTTTACCAGAAACGGATACAGGTATGTAATCAGAGACAATACCTTTGGGAGCAGCCGCCGTGAAGGCCTTTACCTGACTGGCGATGGCGAAGGCTTCATCCTGGATAACTACTTTGAATGGAACCAAATCGGTATTTTTCTGACTGCCGAACATTCTATCCTTGAACAAAACTATATCGCTCACAACCAGGATGGCCTGTTTATTATGTACAGGAGTGACCCCGGTTCAGTAGAAACGACCCTTATAAGGAACTATATCATTGACAATACTCGAGACGGCGTCTCGATCGTTGGTAAACTGAATGACGAATTTGAAGAGACCGTTTCGGTTAGAATAGGTGAGACCGAAGGTGACGGAAATACGATTACCGGAAACGGTACAGGGATTTCCAGCCACAACGCCAAATTATACGTATTCAACAACAGCATAGAGAGTAACCAGCAGGGAGTGGGGGTCCATGATGCAGGGTATGTGGTACTGGGATCCCAAGTGCATCCGGGCAATAATGTCATCCGTAACAACACCCACGTCGGCCTGACAAACTATATGAACCGTCTTGTCCGTGCCGAGGGGAATGTATGGAACCCGGATGTCCAGGGCGCCGACAGCGAAGGTCATTATGACCTTCAGACAGTCGAAGGACCAGTCGAATCAGAAGATGGGAACAATTTCAGTATCACAGGCCAATATGGCAAAATTCAATTTTGATCAGCCCTGGAGCCCCATAGATCTCTAGCTCCTCCTTTGATGTTCAAGGCACAGGGGTCAAATTTCGGCGCCTCTTTGTCGAATCCGCCCCATGTGGACGCCATGATGTTGACGCCAATGTGAAAACGGTCAGAAATGGCCGGAGTAAAAAATCCTTGCAGAAGGATTCGCAAGGGTCTGGTGCACGAACCCCGATTGCCGCAATGAGTATCTCTTGGCATTCAGTTGCAAGGGGCACATCTACACCTTACATCTCAATTCGTATTCGTATCACTATTCTTCTCAGGGTATATTTTAAGTACGACACCAAGTTTTGCCACTGCGCCAAAGAAAGCCTTGAGGCTTTCTTTCAGACCGTTCTCGGATTAGAAGACGGCGTGCTGGGGCTTGTCATAGTAATCTATACTTTTGGGGACTATGCCAGATTTACCCCCATCTTCACATCATCATGGCAGACGGTCTCTTTCAGCCAAATGGCACCTTCTATGTCTTCCCAAAACAGATCTCAATGTCTTGGAGGACATTTTTCGGTCTAAAGTTCTGGCAATGCTGAAACGCAAGGGCAAGATAGCTGATGATCTCATCCAGAAGCTCATGAACTGGCGCGCAGTGGGTTCAGTGTTCACGCAGGAAATCGCATCGCCATGGATGACAAGGTCGGCCAGGAGGCGCTGGCTCACTATATCATGCGCAACGCCTTTGCCGACCTGACTTTCGGCTGACAGGGGAGAAGATGAAGAACATGGTATAACCTTTCAATTCAATAAACCACAGCCATTAGGCCTCAGGGATACATTTGACTAATCTGCCAAGAAGACTATATCCGAGGCATACCTAAAAATCGTAATATTTGGCTAAATTTAAGGGCCTCCTCTGTGAATATCACGTTACCCCTTCCTTCTATCCGTCTCCTTTAATGGTTTGTCCTTTCTCCATTGCTGAAGGGCCGGGGGCCTGAGGCGACTTTTGCGCAGCCGCGCCTTTCGCTTTGTATCGCCATATTTTCCAAATCTACCGCACATGGACACTTTCCCCAAAATCTCGCATCAGACTTATTCAACACAGTCAAATAAAGCCTTCAACCTTGCCGAATGTCAATATTTTTATGGACGTCCCGGATGTTCCTCAGCATTGTGCATCCAAGGCATTTCTGCCGCAATCCGCGGCAAATTTCTAACCTCTTGTGTATAAGCAAGATAGAATGCGCGCATGCGCCAGATGTTGCGCGGTGAGAACCCCTGCATGTCTGGAAACTCCTGCCGGACATCCCGGGAAAGTCGCTCAATGACGCCAGGTCCTCAGCCTTTCGCCCGCTGACACTCGACAATCAGCTTCCCAACTCTCCAAGTAAAGAGCAACCAACTCCCTGTTGGCGGCCAAACCTGCACGAACACGAGCCGCGCATACCGTCCAAGACCTGGAGGGAGCTTATCAAAAGGTCTGGGAGGTTGATCCCTTAACTTGCCCGCAATGTGGCTCTGAGATGAAGATCATCAGCCTGATCAGGATCCTTACATAATTCGAGGCTGGCCCCCATACGAAGAATCGGAATCAACCATCCTTTAATCCATATCCAGCTGATTTTCACAGGTAGCTATTGGCCATGTGCGCGCAAAATATGCGTGAGTTAACTCCTCCAGGGGCCGAAACATTTATTTTCCCCTCTTCTTTCAGTCCAAATCGCAAAAAGCGATTTCTTATCAGCCTATCAGCTCTTTCCGCCTTCGCAACCATTCCATCATGCCTTCGGCATAAAATGTTACAATCATCCCGATAAAGATGCATATGGCTGAAATCCAGAAGATAACAAGGTGCAGATTCCAGCGGCCAAGAAGAAAAAAATCCAGGCAGAAAAGGACAAGCCCCAGGTGGACTAAAGAGGAGCCGAGGCGGTTCCAGTACCCTTCGCAAAGGAATTTCAGGCGCCGGCCTGACACCACAAGGATAAGGACCATGGCCTGGAGTGCGGCTGAGATAACAAGCATCCATAACAGTGCTTCACGCCACCCCCATACCAGAGCAGAACCCAGACCGGTAAATCCCAACAGTATAATAAAGGCATAAAGCCGACGAGGAGGGAATAGCCGCTTGGGTATACAGAGTCCAAGAGTCAGGAGAAGTGCCACGAGGAAAGGGGCGAGGAGACTGTTCATCTGTTCCTGAAAGGCCATTTTGATTGCCGGAGTCACGTTCTGAAGTTCAGCCCACTTGAAGTAAAACATCCCTCCTATGCATAGAATGGATATAATAAACAGGATTACAACTGTAGTCAGGATCAGAATAAAGTCGTAGTTAATTCGCCGCATTTCAGTGTCCTGTATGCTCTCCCGGAAAGAAAAATGAGGCAGTAAATGTAAAGAGCATGGCACAGAAACAGAGGATACCAAGACCCCCTACAAAACCCCACATACCCCTGCGGGACAGGTATAGCCTTGCATGGAGATAAGTTGAAAAAACTATCCACATCATAAGGGAACTCGCGACCTTTGGATCCCACCACCAGTTTGGTCCCCAGGTCTGAAGGGCCCACGGGTATCCGAGAAGCATGCCTAATGTCAGAAAAAGGTAGCTGGCCTTTGCGTGGGCATAGGCCATGGTCTCGCAGGCTGCCTCTCCGGTCCGTAGCATGGCCGTGCAGCCGGCGAAAAAGACCGTAAGACCGGCATAGGCCAGAAAGAGGAGAGGCGGGTGTATCCACATGTAGTGCGCATTATAGTAAAAGATAAGCTTGGGGTAGAACTGCATGAATAGACCGAGACGCGACATAGGAGCCAGGGGTGAAAACCAGGGACTGATCTCTTGAAAAAAGCGGGGAAGAGGTTGGTGAAAGGGATTACAGGCCAGGCAAAGCGCAGCCACCTGGACGACAAGGAGGATCTGGAGCAGGATACGAAAAATTGGCTGGTTCAGCCGGCGCCAGGCGAAAAGAGCCATTCCTGCATAGGCCAGGAACCAGAAAAGATACTTTTCATTTTCCAGCCAGAAGGGAAGGACATACCTTGGCGGCGCTGCCGGATTATACAGGGGAAGTGTATAGGAGGAACGGCTATTGGCTGCTGCCAGCCATCGATTGATTTCATGAGCCATGTTTTCCGGAAGGCGCAGGACCACGTGCTGATATATTTCCCAATGGAACCAGATGACCAGGATCGATCCTGCTGCCAATAGAGCTGAAATGGCCGTCATCAGAAAATATGCAACACGCTCAGGCAGTCTGCCGGACTGTTTTGCCTGCAAGGGGATGCAGACCGCCAGGGCCGCTGCAGCAATTAGAAGAAGATAGATCAGAAAGCTGCCTGCGGTCTGATAGAGATCTATGGCCGAACCAAGGTCTGGCATCGGATGCGCTCCATTTTTGAAATCTTAAACCGAAAAATAACTGAGAGAAATATTGGTCTGTTACCTACGTTATTCTTGAATTCGCTTTGGTTTTGCACCATAATATAATAGGATAGTTTCATTAAATCAAAATGATGTTGCTTACACCTGAATGTATGAGATCCTTCTTATGGACACAATGAATTCAATTGGAGACCGGGTACTCGTAGTTGATGACGATTCCACAATTTGTGAATTTCTGAGCGAGATACTGAAAAATGAGGGATACCGGCCCATTGTCTTCACACATCCTCATGATGCCTTGGCTGCTTTTGAAGAAAAGGAGGTGCGCCTGGCCTTTATTGACATCAACCTGCCGGAGATAAACGGCCTGGAACTGGCCAAGAAGCTCAAACAGAAGGACTCTAAACTCGAAGTGGTATTCATTACAGGCTATGGTACTTTTGATAATGCAATCCAAGCTATCAGGATCGGGGCTTATGACTATCTGCGAAAACCATTCACTTCCAGCGAATTTAATCTCTGTCTAAAACGGTATGAGGAACGTAAGGCCCTCAGAGATCGGATCAGGCTGGCTGAGCAGCGTTATTTCTATCTTGTTCAAAATTCTCCATTGCTTATCTTTGTGCTCCGCAAAGACTTCCAAATGGAATTTGTCAACCAAGTCTGCTCAATGATACTGGGTTATAGTCCGGATGAGGCAGTAAATACCCCTGACTGGTTTCTTGATTGTATCCATTCTGAAGACCGTCAGCGCATAGAAAGGTTTTTCCGGTCTGCATTTGAATCGCAAGGGGTGCCGTTTTCAACTGAATGCAGACTGTTACACAAGAAAGGCCATTTGATTTACGCCATCCTCAGATCCATTCCACCCATCCAGCCTGAATCAGGACATGAGGTAGAACAGTTAGAGGGCATTATTGTGGATATTACAGATCGAGTTCTATTGGAGAAGACCTTGATCCAAAGGGAAAAACTTGAGACCCTTGGTATAATCTCTGCGGAAGTAGCCCACGAGATTCGGAATCCGCTGGTCTCTATTGGTGGTTTTGCCATGCGTATCCAAAAGAAATATCCGGATTTGCCAGAGATTGACATAATACTTCGCGAATCCAAGCGCCTGGAGACTCTCCTGGACAGAATAAAGAATTATCTCAAACCTGTCGAAGTCCGGTGTCAGGAATGTTCAGTCCATACTATAGTTACGAAATCCTTGGATTTTCTTTCTCCTGAGATGAAACAATATGGTGTTACGTGCCGGACGGCATCAGACTCAGCAATATCCACAGTCTATGTGGACAGGGAAATACTGATGCAGGTTTTTATCAACATAATTCGAAATGCCGTAGCGGCTTTGGATAAAGGGGGTATGCTCTTCATTAGATTATATGAAAGCGGTGAGAGTGTTCATGTCGATTTTAAAAATAAAATGGTTGGGAATAAGATAAAAGATCCTAAGCTTTTATTCTTGCCTTTTGACGACGGCGGTCAGACTTTCGGCCTTCCACTCTGTTACCGTCTGCTGAAGAACATGGGCGGCCTTCTTTCCTTTAACCAGGAGGAGGATAATGTGATCTTCACGGTTACTTTGCCTAAGTATCACCCAGGGACTTAGTCCCGTATGGTTCAAGAGCTATTACATCTCCGCACGTTGACTTTTTTCTTTCCGTCTTCTATGGATACGCGTTTATGGAACAGTATGTTGCGGCAGTTGAGGAGACTGTAAGTTTTTTTCAGAGAGATCTGCCCTGGAGTCCGGATGTATGTCTGATGCTGGGCACGGGCCTGGGGGGTGTAGCCCGGGCAATGGATGTTGCATGGAAAGCCGGCTATGATGATATTCCCAACTTTCCGGTATCCACTTCTCCTGACCACGCCGGGAAGCTCATGGTAGGTAAGATCGGGAATGCCAGAGTGGCCCTGTTCCAGGGGCGATTTCACTTCTATGAGGGTTACAGTACAAGGGAGCTTACATTCCCCGTACGGG
>CAZPBZ010000029.1:0-10629 GCA_964584765.1 uncultured Thermodesulfobacteriaceae bacterium | reverse complement strand
CTTTATTCTTCCCGCAGTGCCTCCACCGGGTCCTGGCGGGCAGCACGCCTGGCGGGCAGCACGCCTGCAAGCAGGCCTATGGCCGCAGCCAGCACCTCGGCCAGAAGTACATAGAACCAGGGAGTGTGCACCGGCAGGGCCGGTAAAAAGAAATGGATAAGCTGCGCACCGCCGGCGCCAAGGGCCATTCCGGCCAGACCACCAATGGCGGCCAGCACCACAGCCTCGCCCAGAAACAGGATCAGCACCTGTATGTGCGTGGCCCCGAGTGCCCGTAGCAGACCTATCTCAGCAGTCCTTTCGTTCACTGCGATAGTCATGACAGTGAGTATTCCCACACAGCCAACAAGCAGTGAGATCCCACCAAGTGCGCCGACTGCTATGGTCAGGACATCCAGCACCGAGCCCAGCACATCGAGCATCTGCTGCTGGGTGGTGATGGTGAAATCCTCCTGCCCATGGCGAGCCATGAGCATCCGGCGAATTCCCGCCGCCACCTCATCCACGGATGCGCCTTCGGAGTAAAGCACATCGATCTCCATCAGGCCCTCCCGGTTAAAGAGCTCCAGGCCCCTGACGGTTGGTATGTACACGGTGTCATCCATGTCAAAGCCAAGGATCTGGCCTTTGGACTCCATTGTTCCGATGACACGAAAGCGGTCACCGCCGATACGGATGCGCTGCCCTAAAGGATTCGCAGTGCTGAACAGTTCTTTACGCATCTTGCTGCCTAATATGGCAAAAGCACGTGGTGCTTCCGGATCATCAGCAGGCAGGAACCTCCCTGCACTGACTTTAATACGAAGGACAACAGGCATCTCAGGCCCGACACCATAGATCGTAGTACGGCGACGCTTCCTGCCGCCCTCGACCTCGGCGTTTCCCCATATCCACGGGATGACAGCGTTCACATGGGGGACCCTTCGCAGTGCCTCGACATCACCGAGCGTCAGAAGGCGCACCGACCCAAGTATGCCGAGCGGAGTACCCATGGTGGTTACGCGTCCCGGGTTGATCCCGATCAAGTTGGTGCCGAACTGGGTGAATTCCGAGACCACAAAGCGGTTTAGACCCTCGCCGATGGAGGTAAGAAGTACCACCGCGGCAATCCCGACCGCAATACCGAGCCCTGTCAGGAAGCTGCGCATCCGTTGAGCCGTAATGGAACCGGTCGTGAGTTGTATGAAATCTCTGATCAGCACTTGTGACCTTTTTTCATTTGCGTGACAGTGCCTGTACAGGATCCAGACGGGCGGCCCGGCGCGCAGGGAGGACGCTGAACGTCAGACCGGTGGCAATGGCAACGCCCAGTGCCGCCGCGATTGCCCACCAGGGTGTGCCGACTGGTAAGGCCGGGTAGATTCGGCCAATGACCCGGCTCCCGATTTCACCTATTGCCAGTCCAAGCAAGGCGCCGGCAAGAGACAGCACACCCGCCTCGGTAAGGATCAATACCAATATCTGGCGACGGTGTGCACCAAGGGCCTTTAGCAGGCCTATCTCCGCGGTCCGTTGCGAAACGGTAATGAGCATCACATTCATAGTCAGGATGCCGGCCACGCCGAGACTGATGCCCGCAACTCCGGCAACAGTCAGTGTCAGGGCACGGAAGATGCGGTCAAAAGTAGCCAGAACCGCGTCCTGAGTGATCACAGTCACGTCCTCTTCTCCCTGATGTCGTTCTCGAATGGTCGACAGGATATGTGTCTCAACCCGGGAAATGGCCTCCCTGCTCTTCGCTTCCACTAAAATGCGAAAGAGGGTGTTGGTGTTAAAGAGCATTTGTGCAGAAGCCACGGGAAGAATCACCAACTCCTCCACATCAAGGCCGATGGACCGTCCCTCTGAGCCCATGATACCTATTACGCGGCAGCGCCGGTCTCCGATGCTCATCATCTCCCCTATTGCTGGATGAGGCCCAAACAGCTCCCTGCGCACCTTGGACCCGATTACACACAGAGGGGCAGCCAGTTCTGGATCGCCGGGCGGGAGGAAACGACCTTGAGCCATCTTCCAGTGGCGGATCGCCAGCAGCTCCGATGTGGAGCCGATCACCGGCACCTCGCGTTCACGCTGCCGCCAGGAGACATGTACCTCTCCGATGTTTATCGGCGCTATGCGCCGGACTGCAGAGTGGCGCGCCAGCGCCATGGCATCCCGGATAGTGAGGTCGCGCGGTGTCTCCACCATGAATGAGGAAGGACCGACACCCGCAGTCTCTGCGCGTCCCGGCAGGACTATCAGGAGATTGGTTCCCAGCGAGGCGAATTCGTTCACCACAAAGAGTCGCGCACCTTCTCCCACTGCCGTGAGTAGCACGACTGACGCCACTCCGATGGACATGGCCAGCAGCATGAGCATGGTACGCACCCGGTTTCCCTGCAATGCCCCAAGTGAAAAGCGTAAGACATCGACGGACCTCATGGCTCCTCATGTCCTGAAATGTCGCTGGCAATCTGGCCGTCCACGAGGCGTATCTGGCGACGGGCACGGCCTCCGATCTCCGGATCATGTGTCACAACAATCAGGATAATGCCTTTCCGGTTCAAATGCTCCAGGATCTCAATGACCTCTTTGCCGGAAGCGCGATCGAGATTGCCCGTAGGCTCGTCGGCGAGCAGCACAGCAGGTTCCATAATGGTGGCGCGCGCAATGGCGACCCGCTGACGCTGGCCGCCGGAGAGCTCTTCCGGGCGATGATGGGCGCGCTCCTCAAGACCAACTGCCTGCAGCACGCGTCCGGTGCGGTCTTTTCTTTCAGCAGGTGGCACGCCTGCCAGCACAAGCGGCAGTTCGATGTTCTGCTCTGCTGTAAGACGCGGCACAAGATGGAAAAACTGGAACACAAAGCCGATCTTTTCCCGCCGTGTACGGGCCTGTTGATCATCAGTCAAAGAGGTGACATCTGTTCCATCCAGCAGGTAGCGGCCGGAGGTAGACCGATCTAGTATCCCCAGGATGTTCAGCAATGTAGACTTGCCTGAGCCGGAAGGCCCCATAATGGAAAGATACTCTCCCCGGCCTATATGCAGCATAAGGTCGTTCAGGGCATGGACCTTCTGCCCGCCGACCTGAAAAACACGGTGGACGTGCTCAAGACGGATCATTGGTAATTATCCCAACCCTGCCGACTGCCAAGGAATGTGAACGGTTACGCTTATTGAATTTCACGGCATGTAATGTTTCCTAAATTTTATACCCACCTTACACTAATCAATACTGCCCTATCAATAAAATGCTTTAATCCACAGATTTCGCAGATTACACGGATTACTCTGATTAGTGCCTGAACGGTAACCCACTCGAATTTATTTGTAAGCTGAAATGTCTGAAACCTCACCAATCTTTTTTGACAATGGAAAGAATAACGTATATTTATTCAAAAGTGTTCATACACTTGAAGTTTCTCGGAGCGGGGGTTTGGTCACGTAGAATCACTCAAGAGCATCGGTTAGTTTATGTCGTGAGCCATGCTTGATCTTCTAAAGTGACCATGGTATTATGACCATGTCATTTGAGCTTCTACAAATTAAAAAGTGAGCTTTTGATATGGGAAAAGTAATTTCTAAATCAAAATTCAAACCCCGCGCCTTGCACTATTTTCGCGAAGTGGAACAAACAGGAAGGGAATTAATCATCAGTGACCGGGGTAAACCGGTCTTAAAAATTGTGCCATTTTCGGCAGATCCTGCCGAGTGCCTAAGGGCACTTCGCAACTCTGTGATCAAGTATGAAGATCCAACTGCTCCTGTAGGGTTAAATGATTGGGAATCTCTAAAATGATTGTTCTTGATACCCATGTCTGGGTATGGTTCCTCAGTAACCCGGAATTGCTTTCTAAGAAGGCAAAAAGATATGTGGATGCCGCCGTAAAAGAGAAGGCTATAATGATCTCATCTATTAGTGCCTGGGAGGTTGCTCTCTTGGTTGCAAGAAAACGGTTAATACTTACGCTGGAATTAAGTGACTGGATAGCGAAGTCAGAAATGCTGCCGTTTTTCAAATTCATACCTGTTGACAATTCTGTTGCGATTAAATCGGTGAACTTGCCTCAACCTCTCCATAGAGATCCGGCAGACTGCATAATAATTGCTACCGCAATTTCGTTGGGAGCCCCCATAGTCACAAAAGATGAAAAAATACTGAACTATCCGCATGTACAGACTATCTGGTAAACCTTTTAAAATTTTTTACGGATGGTACCCAGTTTATCCGAAGGCTTGGCAAACAGATAGCCCTGACCATACCGAATATTCAAATTCTTCAATGTATTATATTCAGCCTCAGTCTCAATCCCTTCGGCCACGATCTCCGAATTAATACCCTTGGCCAAGCGGCTAATAGCCTTCATAATTTCCTGCTTCATATAACTCTTGTCGATCTCGCGGACTAAAGAGATATCAACCTTTAAGAAACCGGGATGCAATTCCATTATTCTTTCCAGATCGGAGTACCCTTTTCCTACATCATCACTGGCATGGACGATACCAATATCCGTGTAGTCCTTGAGGGCGGTACGAAATATATCATAGTTTTCAATCGCCAGTTTCTCACTAATCTCAAATACTACATTCTCGGGTTTGATTTTCAAATCTTCCAATAACTCTTTCAGATACATCCCGCGAAACTCGGGATCATAGATACTCATACTCAAGGTATTCACAAAAATTTTGGCATCGATTTTCATTTTGTGAACAGACTCAAATGCTTTCTTCCGGCAGAGACGATCAAGCTCAAAAGAAAGGCCACTTTCTGCGGCCAGGCTAAATAACAAAACTGGGCTTACATATTCTGATTCTTCTGGTCCCCTGGCTAAGGCCTCATATCCAATAATATCCAAAGTATTCAGTTCAACTATCGGCTGAAAAACAGTCCTAATATCCTCGTCAATGATCAATTTCTGTAGCATGTACTTGCTGCTATATTCTTTTTTAAGATACATAAAATTACCCATATTCAGGGAGTCTCTAATCAACCGTGTGATGAGCCGTAGATTCTGAATCATGGGGTTCCTTACGACGAGCGCATGCCCAATCTTGGGCTGGACATTTTCCTTAAGCAGTGGATAGAATATCTTAAATGTCTCTAGCCTGATATCGAGCCAGACCCTTTCTGATATGCTTTCCAGGTGATCTAAAAGCTGTGTGGTGTTATGGCGAGGGGCAGAGAGGAAGATAATAAACGCCTCGCCTCCGAAGATATCTAGAACAAAGATATCTTCTTTTCTGAACTTTTTATCCTTTAATCTTTTAAGTATCCTTGTGAGTTTAGCAAAGAGTTTGTTGTAAGTGTTACTTCCATAGGCGTATTCAATCTTTCTCAACTGATCGATTTGAACCGTGACACAACCTATATGCTTTGACTCAATAAGTATCTTCTCAAGGTTCGGATATTCCTTGATAAGGGTAGGAACCTTTAAGTCTCGATGAAAATAAAAACTCTCATCTATTGATACGTCAATCATCCTCATCCTCTTAGTTTTCAGTTTCCTGTCTTTCATATTGGGCACCTTATCGGGTAATCTTGCGACCTACTACATTTAATCGGAACTTCTCCTGGGGAACTTAATCACATGGAAATTCCACTCCTTGATCTTTCTATCGAATTTATTTATAATTTTTAGGATTTTTGGATGAATTTACCGCTACGCTTCATAACGACACGTCAGCTTCACCGTTGGGGCGATAGGGGATTGAAAATGAGATAAGGCCACAGATGACTAAGAAAAAAGATTGGACCAAAGGCGATTTACTAAACGTATCAAGCTCCTACTGGCGGGGATGTTCTCTGCAGGCAGGAGTACGACTCGGAATTTTTACAGCGATTGATGATGGATACTTAAGTCTGTCTGATATTGCCACAAAAATTGAAGCTGATGAGCGTGGAGCTGAACATCTTCTTAATGCACTCTCTGCTATGGGACTCTTGGTTAAGGAGGATGACTATTACAAAAATTCGTCAGCTTCTCTGGAGTTTCTTTCTATTAAATCTCCAAAGTATATCGGTTACATTATTCTTCACCACCATCATATTTTAGACGGTTGGGCACAACTACATGAAGCAGTCAAAACTGGAAGACCAATAAAAAAACGTTCATATGGGAAGGAATTTGAGCGAGAATGTTTTCTCATGGGAATGTTCAATTTGGCAATGGGTATTGCTCCAAATGTGTCATCACAAATAAACCTTTCAGGACGCCGGCGCCTACTTGATTTAGGAGGAGGCCCAGGGACATATTCAATCCACTTTTGCCTTGCAAACCCAAACCTTACAGCAGTAGTCTTTGACCGCCATACAACTGAGCCTTTTGCCGCCAAAACTATTGATAAATTTGGTCTATCCGATCGGATTAGTTTTGCTGGAGGTGATTTCAACGTTGACCCTATTTCTGGAGGACCTTTTGATGTTGCTTGGCTTTCGCATATTCTGCATAGTAATAGGCCAGAGGAATGTCAGTCGATAATTGATAAGACCGTTGATGCCATTGAGCCAGGCGGTCTTATCATGATACACGACTTCATACTTGATAATAGTAAAGACTCACCTGAGTTTCCGGCTTTATTTTCATTAAATATGCTGATAAATAATTGGGGGAAATCTTACTCGGAAAAAGAAATTATCTCTATGTTAGAAAATGCAGGAATCAGTAATATCAGCAGGCACTCTTTCCGAGGCCCTAATGACTCTTCCATTTTATTTGGCACGGTATAGTCATTACATTTTTAGTCATGATTTCCTGAATAACAGAACTGGATTGGTTTGATTTCATCTTTTCGTCTAACCGAACAGGTCCAAAGTTTGTGATCACCGAACGGCTTTTCCCTTGGGTATGGATTCCGGCTCGGCGCGGGCACCCGGCTTCACGCCTTCCCTGTCGACTGAAGTTACGACCAGCTCTCCAGGCTCAAGGCCCGACACCACCTCGGTGAACTGCCAGTTGGAAAGCCCTGGTTCGATTATATGTTCCTCTATCAGCCCGTCGGCCCGGCAGACAAGCACCCTGTTGCCTTCCAGAACGGCCTCAGTCGGTATTCGAAGCACATCATCCCGCACATCAAGGACAATCTCCACATCGGCGCTGTAGCCCGGAAGCAGGTTTTCATTGCCCGGCAGGTCGGCAAAGACCGTCTCCACCTCAACGGTCCGGGCCTGTTTTTCCACCTCCAGCACATAAGGTGCGATGCGCCTGACCCGGCCCTTAAAATTCGTTTTTGGGAATGCATCCAAAGTGATGCGAGCCTCCATTCCGGTCCTGATGGACGTAGCATCCACCTCGTCTATAGGGGCGGAGACATAAAGGCAGCTTGTATCAATCAGATCCACAGCAGGCAGCGTAGCCACACCTGTGGGCGAGGGTGTGATAAACTCGCCCAGTTCGCCGTTTACCTCTGCAACAGTCCCTGCGAACGGTGCTTTCAGGATAGTATGGTCCAGCATCGCGCGGGCGAATTTAATACGTGCGGTGCTCATCTTAATACTCGCCCGGGCAGATTCACAGTTCGCACGCCGAGCCTTGGCATTGGTGACGGCCTTGTCGAAGTCCGCCTCCGAGACCAGATCCTGTTTGTGGAGTCTCACCAGCCGGTCGGCATCGCGTTGCGCCTCTTCAGCCAGAAAACAGGCCTCCTCTGCGTTGGCCCGGCTTGTTGCGCCTTCGCTCTCCGCCAGCTTCACCTCGGCCTCCAGATCCTCATTCCAGAGCACCAGTAACACCTGGCCTGCTTCGACGCGATCACCCTCGTGCACTGAAAGTTCGTGGATCTGTCCTCCAATGGCCGGTGCAAGCCGGGCCCGCCGGCAGGCCTTGACAGTGCCGGAGCGCGTATTGGCCACGGTCGCCTCGACGCGCCCGCTATCCACGACCTGCACGACAACTGAAACCGGCTTGTCCCTCATGACATAGAAAAGGATCAATGCCGCTACAACAAAAATGATAAGTACAATTACAATGCGGCGCAGTATAGGCTTCATGTTTCCCCCGGTTCTATAATACACGACACTGCCTTGAAGCAGGTCGCCTTTTTTCGGGTTTCAAAGCTAATCCGTACCTACAACCGTCACTGCCACCTTTCTGGTCCTTGGACGGTTATCGTGATTAATCACTACTGCCTGCTGCCACGTCCCAAGGTACAGCGTTCCCTCACGAACAGGAATGGCCAGGGACGGGCCCAGAAGGGCAGCCTGTACATGACTGTGGCCGTTTCCGTCATGCCAGGCCAGCTCATGTTTATATACAATATCCGGTGGAGCAAGTCTGGTGATGGCATCTTCCAGGTCTTCGATTACCCCCGGTTCGTATTCGATTGTAGTTAAGGAACCGGTGGATCCGATTACAGTTGCATGTAAGCTCCCGTTTGACACCCTGCTTGAATTGACTACAGCCTGAAGTCTTCCTGTGATATCCATAAGATCCGGCCCTGTTTCCATTGATATCTTGATCTCATCACAATAAATGATAAGCACTAATAATCCCTCCTCCCGGTATATGGCTCCACTTTATATGAAATTAACATACCACAGTCAAATTAACATGGTCGAAGTGATTACCGAGTGTTGACAAAGCTAAATAGGTTCATCATAATGCTTGAGAAATTCAGCCGAGATAGCTCAGTCGGTAGAGCAGTGGACTGAAAATCCACGTGTCGATGGTTCGATTCCGTCTCTCGGCACCAATAAAAATAAAGGGTTAGCTCAAATCGGGTTAACCTTTTTAATTTCTGCCGCTATCTTCCCGCTGTTTCCAGGTTTAATATTTGGTAAGGGCTTCTTGTTATTACATTGCTGATATATTATCTTTGAAAAGCTTTTCACCTCAGCGCCCGTAGCTCAGCTGGATAGAGCGCCGGACTTCGAATCCGTAGGCCGCAGGTTCGAATCCTGCCGGGCGTGCCAATGAAAACAAGGGCTTAACTCATATAGGATTAAGTCCTTTTTGTTTTGATGTTAAGATTATCCCCGTTTTGTCCCCATAATTTAGCCTCAATGCTCTGCGGTTATCAGATATTGATGTAATTTAATGCCGCAAGGTGCGTATGGCTTGAAATTCAATCCAGGCAGTGCCGAAGCGTCCCTTAGCTCCTGCATAGAGGGGAACCGTTTATTTTTCCCGTCATTATCCTTACAGGCGATAATAGGGAAAATCGATTTGCCGCTTTTTTTGGATTGACTTCCGGAAAATACACTGCTATATTGCTGTATGTCCGGAATATCAGCGGTAAGATTGTGATATGGAAATAGACCGCATTATCGATCTAAAAGATTTATTGGGGAAAAAGTCCTTTTTCCTGTTCGGCCCAAGGGCGACCGGGAAGTCAACCCTGGTTGCTCGGCAGTTATCCGACTCGGCAACCATTATCGATCTTCTGAACTCCCGCTTGTTTTTAAGGTTATCTGCAGCGCCGCATGACCTGGAAGCGATCATCGATGCCGGCGATCATCGCCTTATCGTTATCGACGAAATTCAGCGCATCCCGGAATTGCTCAATGAAGTCCACCGTCTCATTGAAAACCGGAAAATCAGGTTCCTGTTAACGGGCAGCAGCGCCAGGAAACTGCGGAGAGGACAGGCAAATCTTCTTGCCGGTCGTGTCTGGGAGGCACGGTTGTTTCCGCTGACATGGAAGGAAGCGCCGGATTTCGATCTGGAAAGATACCTTCGATATGGTGGATTGCCGACCGTCTATCTCAGCGAATTCCCGGAAGAAGAGCTTGACGCATATGTCAATACGTACCTGAAAGAAGAGATAATGGCCGAAGGCCTGGTCCGGAACCTGCCGCCCTTTGCCCGTTTTCTCCGGTCCATGGCACTGGCAAACGGGGAAGTGATCAATTTCACCAAGCTTGCCAACGACTGCCAGGTGGCCGCTTCCACGGTAAGGGAGCATGTCGGTCTTCTTGAAGACACGCTGGTCGGATTTTTTCTGCCCGCCTGGGCCGAGTCCAGAAAACGGAAGGCGATCAAGTCGGGCAAGTTTTATTTTTTTGACCCCGGGGTCACTCACACCCTTGCGGGAACCCGGGTCCTTGATCGCAACTCGGATTTGTACGGCAGGAGCTTTGAGCAGTTCATCGGCATGGAGATCCGGGCGTACCTGAGCTACAGCAGGATAAAGCTTCCTTTTACATACTGGCGATCGACACACGGCCACGAGGTGGATTTTCTCATTGGTGAAAAAACCGCTGTGGAGGTCAAGGCAAGCTCGCGGGTGGTGCATAGAGATTTCAAAGGGCTCAAAGCGCTTGCCGAGGAAGGTGTATTCGCAGACTTCTTCCTGGTGAGCCAGGATCCGGTAGCAACCCGGCAGGGGAACGTCCAGGCGGTCCACTGGGCGGAGTTTCTGAAACGGCTGTGGCAGGGAGAGATTATCGCAAGCGGCTGATATGTCTGAATCCTGGATGCCGGCATTTCCTGGACTGGATAACAGGCCCGCCCTGGTGAGACTCGCCGCCTGGATAACTTGACGGAAGTGGCAAGACAAAGGAAAGCATGAAAAATCCGATTACGGTAATCATGTCTGGGCCAGGGATTGACATGATCCTATAAACAAGCCCAAAGGGTATGGAATTCAGGTTATCTGGTAAAACCTCCTGATATATCTTGGCCCCCATGCGTCACCAGGGGCACCCGCC
>CAZPBZ010000028.1:0-10695 GCA_964584765.1 uncultured Thermodesulfobacteriaceae bacterium | reverse complement strand
AGATGGCAAATCTGCCTAATTCAGTGAATTTTATCCCTGCCCTGAGCAAAGTTTCCAAAAGGGGCAACAAGCTACCCAGCAACAAAAGGACGCTGAGTGCACAAAAGGAAAACAGAAAAGGCAGGGCCATTTCCCTCAAGAGCATTTTAGACAATATAGACATAGGGCTCCATAACAGGAAATTTCCTAAATCACAATCAATCTTGCTCTAACGGAAAAGATGGGATAAACAAGAAACAATACTACACGACACCAAGTGCAATCTGTGCTTTGCAGGTGTCGTGTAGCATATGGAGAAATTATGCCCCATCGTATAGAAGTTGCGTTAAAATTTCATCTTCAAGATCCGCAAGGTCTTAAGACCGCCCGGCAGTGTCGCGAGGACCTCAAGCTGGCGGTCTCCGGCATCAGAACCATCAAGGCCTATCTTGTCGATACCGACCTCTCAGAGGAACAACTGAGGGCAGTTGCAGAAGGTCCTTTTTCCGACCCGGTGATCCAGGTAGCGGCAATAAACCGCCCTCTGGCCCTAGAGCTGGCTAAGAAACGTGATTTCTCCTGGGACTGGCTGATAGAATGCGGTTTCAGACCAGGGGTCACGGACAATGAAGGTCGTACCGCAAGGGAGGCCCTTGAGTTGGTTATCGGTCGCAAACTGGGACTGGACCAAGGAGTGTACACCTCTACCCAGTACTGTATTAAGGGAGAACTTACCTGCGATCAGGTAAAAAAGCTGGCAGAAGGGCTTCTCGCAAATGATCTGATACAGAGGACCACTATAGTCTCAAGGGATATGCTTGGTGAAGTTTGGTCTGAGAAACAGAGCCCTTTCTATGCAGTCCCCAAGGTTAGAGAAAAGGCTTTGGTAGAAGTAAAGGAGATAGATCTCTTAATGCTAACGGATGAGGAGCTGGTAGCCATGTCAAAAGACAGGGTATTGGCACTTAATCTCAAGGAAATGAAACAGATAAGGGAGTATGTCCAAAGGCCTGATGTGCAGGAAGAAAGGGCCAGAGTCGGGCTTACGGAACGACTTACTGACCTTGAACTTGAGGCCCTTGCCCAGACCTGGTCCGAACACTGCAAACACAAGATATTTAACTCCATTATTCATTACAGGAACGAGGAAGGGGAAAAGACAGTAGTTGAAAGCCTTTTTGATACTTATATCCAGGGAGGGACCAGGGAGATCCGCAACAGGCTGGAATCCAATGACTGGTGTCTTTCTGTATTTAAAGACAATGCCGGTGTGATCCGCTTTAATGATCGTTATAATGTTGTTTTTAAGGTTGAGACCCACAACAGCCCTTCGGCCCTTGATCCCTATGGTGGTGCACTTACAGGGATCGTGGGGGTAAACAGGGACCCGTTTGGCACTGGAATGGGGGCAAAGCTGATATTCAACACCAATGTATTTTGCTTTGGGCCTCCGGATTATGACATGCCCCTTCCCAAAGGACTGCTTCACCCTAAACGCATATTTGAAGGTGTACGAGAAGGTGTTGAACACGGGGGTAACCAGAGTGGCATCCCCACAGTAAACGGGTCTATCCTCTTCGACGAGCGCTACCTGGGAAAACCCCTTGTTTTCTGCGGTACAGGGGGCATCATGCCAAAAGAGATTTGCAACAGGCCGGGCCATGAAAAAAATGCCCGCCCGGGAGACGCCATAGTCATGTGCGGCGGCCGCATAGGAAAGGATGGGATCCATGGGGCAACATTCTCCTCCGAGGAGCTGCATGAGGGCTCCCCGGCTACGGCAGTGCAGATAGGAGATCCCATAACGCAGAAGAAAATGACAGACTTTCTCCTAAGGGCACGGGACCTTTGCCTGTACAATTCCATTACTGATAATGGCGCAGGAGGTCTTTCATCCTCTGTGGGTGAGATGGCACAGGAGACAAACGGGTTTGAGCTCTATCTTGACAGGGCACCATTGAAATATCCAGGGCTTCAGCCATGGGAAATACTGCTTTCCGAGGCCCAGGAGCGGATGACTGTGGCAGTTCCCATGGATAGGTTGGACGAGTTCATGGGCCTTGCAAAGAAGATGGATGTTGAGGCCACGGTTCTCGGGAACTTCACCGACTCGGGAAAATTCCACTGCCTGTACCAGGGAAAGACCGCGGCATATCTGGACCTGGACTTTGTGCATAACGGACTTCCCAGGCTTGAACTCACTGCAGTATGGACTCCCCCCGTACATGAGGAACCCGAGCTGCCTGAACCTGCAGATCTCGGCGTAGAGCTCAAGGCCTTGCTTTCTCGCTATAATGTGTGCAGCAAGGAGTATGTAGTCCGCCAGTATGACCATGAGGTCCAAGGAGGGAGCGTTATAAAGCCCCTCACAGGGGCAAAGGACGACGGCCCGAGCGATGCCGCGGTCTTGAGGCCGGACCTTGAATCCCTCGAAGGCCTGGTGGTAGCCCATGGGATCTGTCCTCGCTACAGCGACATAGACACCTTTCACATGGTGTGCTGTGCGGTTGATGAGGCAGTAAGAAACGCCATATCTGTAGGAGGCAGCCTGGACCTTATGGCCGGTCTTGACAACTTCTGCTGGTGCGACCCGGTCCAGTCGGAAAAGACCCCGGACGGTCATTACAAATTGGCTCAGTTGGTAAGAGCAAACCAGGCCCTGTACCAGATTTGTACTACTTATGGTGTGCCATGCATCTCAGGCAAGGATAGCATGAAAAACGATGCTACTATCGGCGGGGTAAAGATATCCATCCCGCCTACCCTGCTATTCTCGGTAGTAAGCCGCATACAAGATGTGCGTCTTGCAGTAACCATGGATGCAAAACACCCGGGAGACTTGGTCTACGTGCTTGGAGCAACTTATCCTGAGCTGGGTGCTTCTGAGTATCACGCCAGGTATAATTATATTGGAAACAATGTACCGAAAGTAAGGATGAAAGACGCGCTGGCCAGGTACCGTGCCCTTTCAGATGCCATATATCAGGGCATTGTCTCATCCTGCCATGACTGTTCTGACGGTGGATTGGGAATTTCACTGGCAGAGGTCGCTTTCAGTGGTGACCTGGGTATGGTAATAGACTTGGGTGCTGTAATTGCCGAAGACGTCGACCGCCTGGACACATTGCTCTTTAGTGAAAGCCAAAGCCGCTTTGTTGTTACCATTAGGAAGGAGTATCAACAGTCTTTTGAGAATACAGTGGGAGATACAAGCTGTGCTATGGTAGGCGAGGTGATCGAAAGGCCTGCATTTACACTTGAATATTCAGGGAAAATAGTAGTAAATGAGAGCCTGAGCTCCTTAAAAGATGCCTGGAAAAGGCCCTTGGCCTGGTAGGGACTCTTAATCCACAAATGACAGATAACAAGAAAAATATTCTGTCAGAAGAGGCATTTCTCATACTTCACTCAGGAGAAATCCCAGAGGTCGCATATTACGGCTCAATCCATTACCTTACCGAAGATCCTGAAGGGCCTTTGCTTAATATTGAACAGCGGGATATCATATCCCTTGAGGAAGCCGCTGTTCAGCGCTACAGGACTATTATCCTGAGAGACCTCACACCTGAAAATCGGGACAGGAGTATTTACAGGGGGCTGAAAAGATGTGCGGCTAACTGGAAACGCCTTGTCAACTTTTCCGATAAAAGAAGTATAGACATTTCCTCCATACGTAAAGAGGTAATTGATGCCCTGAAGGACTTTTTAAGCCAGGAAATTATGGACGTAAGCTCAGGCAAAAGAAAAACCTGTATAAATTGCTCTTATTCCGTATTGACGGAATTTGCATACGGCCTGGGCCTGTCAAGAGATGATCTGCCCGCACAGGAAAAATTCAGTAACCATGAATAACAGCCGCAACAACAAATTAGTGACCTTCCTGCCCCTAGGGCTTGCAGGGCTGATCCTTGCCATGGGGCTGAGGCTCTTTCTGCCATTTTTTGAACCGATAGCCTGGGCCATTATATTGGGGCTTTTCTTTTACCCGATATACAGATGGATAAGACGAACCCTTAAGGTATCTGAAGGTCTGGCTTCCCTGGGGATGTGTATTCTTATAATCGCCTTTATCATAATTCCGGTCTTTGCACTTTTGGGAAGTCTGACTACCGAGGTAATAAGAGTATACACTGAGGTACAGGAGGACCTCCATACAGGTGATTTTAACATAGTGCCGGATAAGGACAAATCTCCCATACTTAACAAGACAGTGACTAACGCCCTTGATATCCTCAAGACTCACGAGACAAGGGTCAAGGAAATACTAACTGATCTCTCAAAGAAGATGGGTGAATTTTTCCTGAAGCAGGGGACAGTGATGTTCAAAAATGTAGCCAGCATCATCTTCAAGGCCGCCCTGATGCTGATAACACTTTTCTATATTTTTAAAGATGGGGAGCGAATGCTTCAGACCCTTAAAGACCTGTTGCCTCTCCCAGGGCGTGATGTGGAAAACTTTGCAAAGGTCATGGATGACGTCTTGTCTGCTACCCTTTACGGGAACCTGCTGAACGCAGTTATACAAGGGGGCCTTGGCGTCTTTATCATGTGGTCGCTGGATTTCTCTGCTTTTTTACTCTGGGGCATGATAATGGGGCTTACCACCTTTATACCAATGATAGGACCGGCCCTTGTGTGGCTCCCTGCCACAATCTATCTGTTCATAGCAGGATTCTATCTTAAAGGCGCAATACTCCTTGCTTTTAGTGTCCTGATAATCAGTCAAATAGACTATTTCCTGAGACCCCTCTTTATTAGCGGCAAGACCCGGATACACACCCTTATCCTGTTTTTCAGCATACTGGGAGGGCTTAGCGTCTTTGGTTTCCTCGGGTTAATACTCGGGCCGATACTGATGGCCCTGTGCGTGTCTATTCTCGAACTCTACCGTCTGAATTCCCTGGGTCGGACGCGGGAAAAGGGAGTTTGAGTATCTCATAAATGAGCAGTAAAAAACCAGGTTATCTGAGATTACTTGAAAGCGGAGAACTGGAGCGACGGGCCGACAAGGCTTGGGAATCCATGTCTTGCTGTAAGCTCTGCCCTCATCTTTGCCGGATAAACAGGCTTGAAGACGAGCAGGGATTTTGCAAGATCACCGACCAGGCAATAGTTGCCAGCTATGGCCCGCACTTTGGAGAAGAGGCCCCTTTGGTGGGTAGAAAAGGATCAGGAACAGTCTTTTTCTCATGGTGCAACTTGAGGTGTCTATATTGTCAAAACTATGAAATGAGTCACTTGGGGGCCGGCCAGGCTGTATCCACCGAGGTCCTGGCCTTTTGGTTTCTGTCCTTACAGAAAGATGGATGCCACAACATAAACTTGGTAACACCATCCCATGTAGTGCCTTTTATATTGAAGGCTCTGGTGCTTGCTGCCAAGGGAGGACTGTCCATACCTCTTGTCTACAACACCGGAGGGTATGATTCTATCAGGACTCTACGACTACTCGACGGGGTGGTAGATATTTACATGCCGGACTTCAAATACTGGGATAAAGACGTGGGTAAGCGTCTATCAGATATAGCCCGCTATCCTAAGGTGGCAAAGAAAGCCATCAAGGAGATGCACAGGCAGGTGGGAGACCTGATAATAGGCCCTGACGGGGTTGCGAAAAAGGGCCTTTTGATAAGGCACCTTGTCCTGCCCGGTGGACTGGGTGACACAAGATCCGTACTGAAGTATATAGCTGAAGAGATTTCTCCAAATACTTACGTAAACGTAATGGACCAGTACAGACCCTGTGGTACGGTACATAAGTATCCCCCCATGGATCGCAGGATTACACCGGATGAGTATGCTGAGGCCTTAAGGGCCGCGATGGATGTCGGGCTCAACAGGCTGGATAAGCGCAAATAATGATCCCAGCTGGAAAAATCTTTGCCATAGGTGATATACACGGTTGTCTTGACAAACTAAAGACCCTCCTTGGCATGATTCAATTAGACTGGGACAAGGACCTGATAGTCTTTCTTGGAGACTATGTGGACCGAGGACCTGATTCTCGAAGGGTAATAGATCTGTTGCTCGATCTAAAGAAAGAACATGCGGATCGGCTGATATTTCTAAAGGGAAACCATGAATGGATGTTCACACAGTTCCTCATGGGCGAGGACCATGATTTATTTCTCCAGAACGGTGGCAGAAAGACCCTTGAGAGTTATTCAGTTGAAAAGGGCAAAATAGAGATACCCCAAAACCACCGGGATTTTCTTGATCACCTGGATTTGTATTTTGAGACCGATGATTATATATTTGTACATGCAGGCCTGAGACCCTATATCTCCATTTCTGAACAAAGCCCTGAAGACCTTCTCTGGATCAGGTCACATTTTCTGGAATCTTCTTATGACTGGGGCAAAAGGGTCATTTTCGGTCACACACCGTTTTCTGTCCCATTTATTGAGGCCAACAAGGTAGGTATTGACACAGGTGCGGTTTATGGTGGAAGGCTTACTTGCCTGGCACTTCCGGATTTTGAATTCATGTTTGCATAGAAGGAATTGAAAGAGACCTATGGTTAGAGAAAGAAAGAAGAGTTGGAAAGAAATAGACAGAACGCGCGACAGAAACAGGAGCGCAGGAAACAGAAAGGATGAGCGCAGCAACCTTGAAAGGGCCCTTGAAGACCCAAGGATGAAGGAACGCTATTTACAGGAAGCAGAAAAGCTGTTTATGGGTGCCAAGGGACGGCCGGAGCACTCTAAAGACCTCATGGCCATACATGAGTCCTATGGCAGGACGAGGTTCCTATCTACTGTTAGACACTATGTGGACACTTATGGAATGCCGAATGACTGGGGCGCATTGCTTCTGATTTTGGATATCAAAAATGATTCAGAATTAGTATGTAAGGCTATTGAAGGCCTGTGTGAACTTGTTGGAGAAAAGGGAACTGTTGAACGGAGAGGCCTTGAGAGCAAATTGAGAGTGTTGAGCCTTACCGCCAGGGATGCGGAAATCAGGGAAACTGCTAAGATACAACTCACAGAGCTTTCTTGAAAAATATGCCGGATGGAGCAGCTATCTCCTGGGCCGGTCTTCTTGATGACTTTATGGCCCGACTTTCTATAGACCGTGGGGTTTCTCTCAGCACCCTTGATGAATACAGCCGTGATCTTTTAAATTTCGTTGATTTTGCAAACAGACAAGAACTCGCCGGTCCGGACAATGTAAGCCCCAACGACATATTGGCGTGGCTAAAATCACTTCGGGACTCCGGCCTTTCTCCCAGGACCACTGCCAGAAAACTTTCAGCCCTCAGGGGTTTTTTTCGCTTTCTGGTGGAAGAACACAGCCTGAACTCAACACCTCTTGCCGCAATCAATAATCCACGAATAGGGGGCCATCTCCCAGAGGTATTGTCGGTCTCCGAGGTCGAGACCCTGATGGAACAACCTGAAGTAACTAAGCCCGCTGGCTTGAGGGACAGAGCACTCCTTGAGCTTACTTATGCGTGCGGGCTCAGGGCATCTGAAGCCGTGGGATTGAAACTTAACCAGATAGACATGAAGGTTGGCTATCTGAGGATACTCGGCAAAGGAAATAAAGAACGCATAGTGCCGGTGGGGAAAGTGGCTATAGAATCGATAGGCAATTACCTCAAGTCCGGCAGACCCAAGCTTTTAGGCAAAAAGGCCAGTCACTTTGTATTTGTCGGCAGAGCAGGGAAGCCCATTACAAGACAGAGGTTCTGGCAGCTATTCAAGGCCTATTCCATATCAGCAGGTATTAAAAGCGAAGTCTCTCCCCACGTGCTCCGCCATTCTTTTGCAACGCATCTCCTGGAAGGTGGGGCGGATCTGAGGGTCGTGCAGATGCTCCTGGGCCACAGCAACATCAGCACCACCCAGATATACACTCATCTCGACCTTCAGCACCTGCGTACTATCCACCAGAAGTACCATCCCAGGGGCTGAAGCAAAGCAAGCAAAATCGACTTAACTGTTTTATTCACAAAAACAGTGTATATTAATGGTTTGCTTTTAACCAAATTCATCAAACTAACATTTTCGCAGAAACTACAGCACAGATATGGGGCGAAAGCTTTTTAGAAACAAAAGGGGCAAAGATCAAGCAGGTTTCTGGAAGGATCGACTAAGACACTCTTTTCTGCCTGTGATACGCCAACGCGGTGAGTATTATGCCGAGCAGGGAAAGGCAATACTGAAAGAAGTCTCGCAGGAAAGGATTTTAGCTGCAGTCCAGGGCTCAAAGCTCTATACAGCGACAGTAGTTGACAGACATTCTGAAGACGGCAAAATTCACGTTTCCTGTACCTGTCCTTTTTTTCAACAGGGTTTCCCCTGCAAACACCTGTGGGCAGCCATAGTTGAAGCAGACAGGATCTTGGCGGCAGGGGGGATGCCTACCCTTTCCGGCGATGACAAATATAAAAAGCCCCGGCCTAAGGAAAAGACCGATTGGCGAACACTGTTTACAGATGCCCTCTGGCAAGGAAAACCGATAGCCGCTCCATGGCTGGATGGTTCCAGCAAGTTCGTCCTGTGCTACGACCTGAACATCACTTCAATGGCCATAGAGGTATCTGCCTTTGAACGATACCTTAGAAAAGACGGTACACCGGGAAGAGAACGGAAACTTCAGGCAGCTACCATAGAACACAGGGGTCTTCCCAAGGTGGATCGTGCCATAATTGCCATGCTGGACAATGTGTCCAGGAGAACTCCAAGAAATGATTTTTTCCGATATTACCAGCCGACTTACAAAGATTTTGTAGACCTTGCCTTGGAACCAAGAGACCTTGAACTCGTCCTGCCTATGCTGGCCGAGACAAAACGTTGCACAGTTTTTCACTCAGTCAAAAAACAACTGGCAGATCCCCTCTATAAGGCAGTCCCATCTGCTGCATTGCTGGAACTGGCAGCAGAACAAAAAGCCAAAAAGAAAAAAAAGGGGTTCAAGCTCGTGCCATCAGTAAGGCTGAAACCGGACGGCAAAGACGTGCTGCTTTCGAATATACCTGTTTTTTTTCATACCTCGCCGGTGCTTTTCATATATGACGGGTATCTTTTCGAGTTGCCGGGACCCAGCCTTTCCTGGATAAGGGCTGCGTTGAAATCAGAGGAGACGGAAATATCCCAAAAAGACATCAGGGACCTTTTGGTCCAGGCAGAATCCCTCCCAGACAGCCCCAAAATTCGCTTACCAGAGGGGATAGCACCAAAAACCATACAGGACTTATTCCCAAAGCCATTACTAATAGTGGAGCTTGAAAAAGGTCTCTTAAAGGCACAGGTCTTTATGAACTATGGAGATATGGAAATAGACTGGCATGATCCAAGACCCTCTGTACTGGATACTGAAAGATGGCAACGGGTAAAACGAAATAAACATGCCGAATCCGAGATCCTAAAGGGACTACTTGACAGGGGATTTCGGCAAGAGGACCAGCTATTTCAAAGGGATATTAGAGGGGCGGCCGAGGTCCTTTCAGAACTGACAGAACAGGGCTGGAGTGTCGATGGACGGAACAGAAAGCCTTTCAGGGGAGGTCGCATCACCGAACTAAGTATCTCATCCGGCATAGACTGGTTTGATTTGGAAGGCGGAATATCCTTTGGAAAACATGTAGTCTCATTGCCAAAGGCCATTAAGGCATTTCTAAGGGGAGAACAGACGGTTATGCTTGGTGACGGAAGCACAGGGCTTCTTCCCGAAAAATGGCTTTTCCACAACCTGCCCGTACTTGAACTGGGTACTGCATCGGGACAAAATAATCGCGGCAAGACGCTCAGGTTTTCATCGACCCAGGCCTTGATCCTGGACGTTCTGCTGGAAGAAAATGAAGTAGAGTTTGTTGACCAGCGTTTCCTTGAGATAAAAAATGCCTTAAAAAACTTCTCAGGAATTGAACGGGTCCCTGTGCCTGCTGGTTTCAAAGGAGTCCTTCGGCCATACCAGGAGGATGCTTTGGGCTGGTTTGCCTTTTTAAAAAAGTTCAGTTTTGGAGGCATACTCGCTGATGACATGGGGCTTGGCAAGACAGTACAGGTCCTTGCATGGCTCGCAGGAGAGCTGGAAAATGGGGAAAAAGGGCCATCCCTTGTAGTGAGCCCAACCTCTGTCCTGTTTAACTGGCAGGCGGAAGCAAAGCGTTTTGTCCCTGATTTAAAAATACTTGCCTATGCCGGAAATAATCGTTCAGACCTTATTAAAGAATTAGACCAGGCTGATCTGGTAATTACCACCTATGGTCTGGTAAGACGTGATATAGAGATTCTTAAAGATTTGCAGTTCAATTATATCATTCTGGATGAAAGCCAGGCGATCAAAAATTCCAACTCCCAGATTGCCAAAGCAGTGCGGCTGCTCAGGGCCGAACACAGGCTGTGTCTGACAGGCACGCCGCTTGAAAACAACGTGGGAGAGCTCTGGTCCCAGATGGAATTCCTAAATCCCAAACTCCTGGGTTCCAGGGCGGTCTTTGACAGGAGGTTTGCAAAACCTATAGCCCAGGGAGATAAAACGGCCCGGGATATCCTTAAAAAAATGGTGAAGGCTTTTCTCCTCAGGCGCAATAAAGATGCCGTAGCCAAAGAAATTCTGGGAAAAATGGAACATGTAATACTCTGTCCCATGACCGATGAACAGGCCAGGATTTACTCCCAGGTTCGGGACCATTACCGCGCCTCAATATTGGCAACTATAGAACGGCAGGGTCTCAACAGAAGCCGCATAAAAATACTGGAGGGA
>CAZPBZ010000027.1:7476-10719 GCA_964584765.1 uncultured Thermodesulfobacteriaceae bacterium | reverse complement strand
GTATGGCATTTATCCTGATTGCGCTCAGCACATCCCCAGGGCGGGCATCCCTGGGACAATACTTTGTGCAATCACCACAGTTGTGACACAACCAGACATCTGCATCCCCTGCGACCTTGGATCCTAGACCCCATTGGGCCCAGAGCATCTCCTTTCTGGGGAATGGGCTCTCATCAGTGGACAGGGGGCAGACTATGGAGCACGTTGCGCACTGATAACAGCGGTTAACCGTGTCTCCACCTGCCTCCATGACGCCCCTTACGAACGCCAGGTCCGGCTGCACTTGATTTCGTTCAGCCATGATTAATACCTCCTAGAAACCTTTGAATGGATTTGGTCCCAATGCCAATATTTCATCCATAAAGTCATTTATAATCTTAGGAACTTGATCATACTCGTCAATGGCAACCTGTGCCAATCGTACACGCTCAGCCTCAATTCCTAGGGAGGCCAGTGACTCGGCAACATTTGCCATACGCTTCTCAGAAAGCTCACTGCCCTTCACAAAGTGACACTGATAATCGTCGCCGAACTTGCAGCCAAGGAGCAAAGCGCCGTCTATCCCACTTGACATGGCGTCTTTGACCCATGCCACGTTGACAGAGCCGAGACACCGGACAGGGATGATCCTGGCCAAGGGTGACCAGGAAAGGCCCTTTCTGGCTGCCATATCCAGGGCTGGATATGCGTCGTTTTCACATGCAAAGATGAGCAACCTCAGCTTGTCCTCGTCGTCGTCAGGCACCTCGATTGCCTTAATCATTGAGCCGACGATGTCGATGCTATAGTCTTTGAAGTTGATGATGCGCTCCGGACATGCACCCATGCACGTACCGCAGCGACGGCACCTTGAGGGATTGAGCTTGGGAGTACCCTTCTCATCGTCATCTAGGGCACCAAACGGACACTCTTCAGTACAACGCTTACACTGTGTACAGCGCTGGAAGTAGAAATCCGGATAGTCAAAATCCCATACGCGTGGATGGACCGAGTGACCTTCGTCAATGGCCTTGAGGCATTGCAGGGCCTTGAGTGTTGCGCCTGCGGCGTCCTCCATTGCCTCCTCTATGGTCATGCCCCTGCGGACTCCGCCTGCAGCGTAGATCCCTGTCCGCCTTGTCTCATATGGGAAACAGATGAAGTTGGAATCACAATAGCCTCCGAACAGGTCAAGGTCACGGAAGCCCGGGCCCTGCCTGTATGCCAGGTTCACAACCGGGTCGTCCTTGGTGGTCGGGACCATCCCTGTAGCAAGCACCGCGAGATCTACATCCAGGCTGATGTTGCCGCCGATAAGGGTATTGTCCACATTGACAGTCAGCCCGCCTGAGCCGTTGTCCTTGACCTCAGTAACATCTCCCTTGGTAAGAAAGATCCCCGGGTCGTTCTGAAGACCCTGGTAGAAATACTCATACTGCCCTGAAGCGCGCATGTGCTCGTATAAGACATATGCCTTGCCATCCTCCGGCTGGTCCTCACGGAGGTACTTGGCCTGTTTCAGAGCAACAAGGCTTGTTACTACTGAGGCATAGGGGAAATCAGCATCGTCCTTGGAAGCCCCAGGGCTCTGAATAAAGGCTACTGATTTGACTTCCTTGCCGTCAGAAGGACGAACAATCTTGCCCTTCTTGGCGATTTCCTCGAACTGGCAGTTGGTTATGACGTTGGGATTGCCCCAAGCCAGGTGCTGGAACTCGTCTTCTGCCGGTACGTAAGGTTTCCACCCTGATGCCAGGATCACTGCCCCGCACACCTCGGCGCCGGGATCTTCATCCATGTAGTGCTTACGTCCCTCATTTTTCTCTGCGTATTTCTTTTTCAGATCCTCTGCCGAAAGCTCTTTGCCGCTCTCGTCCACCATCTCCTTTTCAGTCAGTGGAAACGGGGCATCCCACTCACTCTTTGTCCCTGTCTCCTTCAGGCTGGCCCTGAAGTCTCCGGGGGCATTGCCGATACGGGCTACTTCAGTATTGGTCTTGACTGTTATCTTGTCGCTGGCGTTGACTCTGCCAATCAGGTCCTGGACCACAGGATTAATGAGCTCAGAGTATTCAGGGCCTACAGGGACCTGCTTCCTGAGCTTTGCACCCCAACCACCAAGCTCAGCCTGGCGCTCAACTAAAATGCTCTCGTGCCCTGCCTCAGCAGCCTCAAGTGCGGCAGTCAAGCCTGTGATCCCGCCACCAATGACAAGAAGACGTTGATTGATCTCCTCGGTCTTAAAAGGCTCTGCCATCTCGGCCTTCTTGGCCTTGACCACTGCCATGCGGATATAGTCCTCGGCCAGTTCCTGCACGTGCTCTTTCTGGGCATCGGCATTCTCATCGTCCGCATTGACCGGATGACTCCATGTAACCAGCTCGCGAAGGCTGGTCTTCTCCACGATTACACCCGGGAAATCAAGGATCTTAAACTCATATCTGGGGGAAATTCCAGCCAGAACAACCGCGTTCACCCCTTCATTATCTATATCCTGCTTCACCATAGCAGCGCCTTCAGGTGAATACAGGTCAGCATGTGTGCGCACTATCTCAAGGCCGAGTCCGGTTGCAACCTCTACGAGCTTGTCTATATCCAAGGCCTCGGCAATACCATCTCCAGTGTATATATAAAGTCCTACTTTTCTCGACATCAGCCTGCCCTCCTCACCAACGTCTGAACAGCCCTCAAGGCCGCAGCAGTTGCACTCTGAGCAGATGAAACTACATCAATAGGCCTCTTGGCGCAACCGCACGGAATAATGCCATCCTTAGGTACTACAAAGCCGTCGGAGTTGTATTCGATCCCTGGAATCTGTGTTGTTGCCCCTGCCGGCTGCATCCCTGTGGCCAGTACCGCAAGGTCTACTTCCTGTTTGACCTTGCCGCCGCCAATGGTGTCTTCTGCAACCAGCACAACACTTCCGGGACTCGATCCCTCTTTTACCTCTGCTACCTTGCCCTTGATGAAGTGGACCTTTTTGTCTTCCTTGACCTTATTATAAAACTTCTCATATTTCAGACCCGGAGAACGTATATCAATATAAAAAATGTATATCTCCACATCTTCCGACTGCTCCCTCAGATAACAGGCCTGCTTCAGTGTGGCCATGCAGCAGATGTATGAGCAATATTTCAGATGATTTTCATCCCTGGAACCTGCGCACTGTACAAAGCCCACTGTCTTTGGCTCCTGCTTGTCAGAGGGTCGCACAATCTTTCCTTCAGTAGGCCCTGATGGCGATGCCATACGCTCAACCATCAT
>CAZPBZ010000027.1:0-7376 GCA_964584765.1 uncultured Thermodesulfobacteriaceae bacterium | reverse complement strand
CGCTTGTAGTTTATCTCAAGCCCGCATGTGGGAGGACACAGCTTGGGGAAATACTTGTTAAGCTGAGCAACTCGGCCCCCCATATAACTCTCCTTTTCAATTATATAAACATCATATCCCATTTCAGCGGCTTCCACCGCGGCTGTAAGGCCACTGAAGCCGCCGCCCACCACGAGTATACTTCCACTCATATGCCCGCTCCTTCCTCAAAAATTGATTTAATTAAATATTAAATTGGAAATGAGAAATGAGAAATGAGTAATGAGTAATAATGTCTGAAAATCTGATCGTATTTTTCAGTAGCTAATTTCTAATTTCTAATTTCCAATTTAAAAAAATGCCAGGCGCCGCTATAACGACGCCTGGTCATCTGTTAGAAGGTCTAAATCACCTGACCATCCTTAAACTAAGATATTGAATTAGTCGGGAATGATCTGGTGCAACGTCTTCTTGAATGTGGACCACTTGCCCGTTTCAGGATCGTACTTGGAATTGACAAAGCACTTCCATCCACCTTCCTCCATGGACTTAGAATCCGCCTCAGGAAAATCGCCTCGATAGTAGAAGCCGGGATAACGGCTCTCTTCACGGAACTGGATATGACGGAGATGGTCCTCAACGCACCAGATGCGGTGATTCATCTCCCATGCGCGGATCAGCTCATGCAGACCGCTGACAGCCAGCTTATCAGAATCCTCGCGAAGCATCTGTAAATGGTGCATAGCGATCTCAAGAAGCTTTGCATTGGTCATATAATACGGGGACCAGCCACCACCGTACTCGTCGGTGTACTTCATCAGACGCTCCATCATATGGCGCGGCCTGATATAGGCGGGGTTGACCATGTCGTCAGTGGTCTCCAAATGATGCGCATAATAGTGTACGACCGGCTTGTAGATCTCCGCCTTGAGGTCCTCTGCGCTCTCCTTCAGGGCCGGGGCGAAGCCGGCGTTATCTATGACGTACTTGGCCATGGCCTTGGCAGCCATGCGGCCCTCGGCATGTGAACCGGATGAGAACTTGTGCCCGGAGGCCCCTACACCGTCACCGGAAGTGAACAGGCCGTTGACGGTCGTCATGCGGTTGTAGCCCCACTTGTAATCATCCGGGACCCAGTCTTCATTAGGACCGCTGACCCAGATGCCGCAGCAGCCGGAGTGGCTTCCCAGCATGTAGGGCTCAGTGGGCATGATCTCAGAACCGACCTTCTCAGGCTCGATGTTCATGGAGGCCCAGAGACCTGCCTGACCAACGGACATGTCAAGGAAGTCCTCCCATGCCTCGCTCTCAAGCTCCTTCCAGAACTTCTTGAGCTCCTTTTCATCCATGCCCGATGCCTTCTTGTCATCCATGAATTTCTTGAGTGCAGCAGCGGTGTCCATGTAAATAGGACCGCGGCCTGCCTTCAATTCATTGAGCATCAGGTGGTTTCTGAGGCAGGTGGGGGTAACCGCCTGCAGACCATAAGGTGCATATTTTGCCAGCTCTTCTTTTGCAGCAGCACTACCGGCATAGGACTCTCCCAGAGAGTTGGTCACACCGGCCTTGAAGAGCAGGAACCAGGCCCCGACAGGCCCGTAACCGTCCTTGAAGCGGGACGGGGTGAAACGGTTTTCCATCATGGTCATCTCAGCACCGACCTGCATACACATAGTGTAAGTGGAACCGGCATTCCAGATCGGGTACCAGGCGCGACCCTTACCTTCGTCCGTGGCCCTTGGACGGAAAATGTTAACCGCACCGCCACAAGCCACCATCATTACTTTGCACTTATACACAATTACCTTGTTCTCGCGGGAACTGAAGCCAACGCAACCGGCAATGGTATTGGGCTTATTTGCATCCAGAAGGAGTTTCACGATAAAGATGCGCTCATGAAGATCATAGCCCATCTCGTCCAGGGCGTTTTTAGCAGCCTCGGCCACGATGCACTTGTAGGACTCGCCGTTGATCATGATCTGCCATTTACCGGTGCGGACAGGCTGACCACCGTCTCTCAGGCTCTTGCCCTCGTCGCCCTTCTTTTTCCAGATGGGAAGACCCCACTCCTCAAAATGCAAAACAGAATCATCAACGAAACGGCCCAGGTCATAAATCAGGTCTTCGCGGACAACACCCATAAGGTCACCACGGACCATGCGCACATAATCCGCCGGGTCATTTTCGCCCAGATAGGTATTAATGGCGGAAAGTCCCTGTGCCACAGCACCTGAACGCTCAAGAGCGGCCTTGTCAATTAAACATACCTTGGAGCCGGCAGGCAGCCACTTGCCTATCTCAAAGGCCGAACCAGTAGCCGCCATACCACCGCCAACAATTATGGCGTCATATTCTAATTCTTGAACAGGAACCTTGGACAGATCCGGCTCGGCCAGGAGTTCCCATGTTGGTTTATTTCTAAGAGCCATATCTTAAATCCTCCTTAATGATTTACTCGTTGTCTATACCTTTTCTCAATTCTCAAATTCAGCCACTTCTTTACTTAGAAGTTTTACGGAGTCTGCAGAGTCTGACCTGCCATAGTAAACAAAAGACCATCGTTGATCGGGCCTGGCTCGGGCTTGCCCGCGTATGGCTTGATGGAACCTTCAGGAGTAGTCCTGATCGGGAACTTAAAGCGCTTAATGTTGCCATTGCGGAACTTAACAGTCCACATAATGGAGTCAGAGCTGCGCATAGGCTGGACATAACCGCCCATAGGAGCGATGTCTGCATAATGGCGGACCTCAATGGCACCCTGCGGACAGATCTTTACACAGTTGTAACATTCCCAGCACTGATCCGGCTCCTGGTTGTAAGCCTTCATCGCATCGGGATTTAGAACCATGAGGTCGTTGGGGCAGATGTACATGCATGCCGTCTTCTCCCCGCCCTTGCAACCGTCACACTTCTCTTCAATGACATAGCTTGGCATAATAAATACCTCCTAAATTTAAATTATTTGTTCAAATTATTAACGTTTGTAGCCGTGATGTTGTGTTCGGTCCCTTTGTACCTGTCCACCTCCCTCCAGATATTTCCAAAATTATTAATCAAGATTGTCTAAAAATAATAATAAAAAAAATATCAATTCACGTGTTTCGCAATCAAGGTGACTGCCAAACACACGTATTAGACTTAATAACTAACGGTTATCTTTGAACTTAAAACACACTCCCACTTTGCACCGCAAGGACCTCCTCTTTGGACAGAACAGTACTGAATTTCCACTCAGTAAATTCTACTTTCCTTATATTAATGCAAAGGGAAATTGTCAAGGAGAAAATCCTGGCAGAAAGGAATGAACTCAAATAATATTAAGATATGGAGCCTGTATGTAAACAGACATGCCCTATATTAAAACAGTTGTGGTCCTCAGGTGGTTTTAACCCGAGAAAGAAATAACACGACCTGAAATTAATGACGACCTGAAATTATTCAAAAATTACTCTGATGATACTGAATCACCAATCATTTTTAGTAACCGTCACCAAATCACCAAATCCCTCACGTCCTTCACGTTCGGCTGCCATTCTGGCAGGGGGAAAAAGTCGAAGATTCGGCAGCAACAAGGCCCTGGCTCCCTGGTTTAACGGCTATGTTATAGATGCCGTAGTACAGGCGGCCATGGGCGAGTGCCATGAAGTTATCATTATAGCCAACGAATCTGAACCATACTCCTATTCAGGGCTTCCGGTCTTTCCGGATATCTTGCCTGGACTGGGCCCTTTGGCCGGGCTTCAAAGCGCGCTCCGCCATGCAAAGGCAGAAAAGATTTTTTTGCTGGGATGTGATATGCCGCTTCTGAATCCAGAACTACTCAATCTGATGTGGGAGATCCCTACATGGGCCCCTGTTGTGATACCAGGCACGCCTCATGGTCTTGAACCACTGCATGCCATCTATCACAAATCCCTTCTCCCCATTGTTGACCACCGAATCAATTCCGGCAACTTAAGCCTTCAATCTCTGGTCAGAGACATACCGCGCCACATTGTTAGTCCTGCTGATATCCTAAAAGTATGTCCCACCTTCGAATGTTTCACCAGTGTGAACACGCCTGAAAAACTGGCAAGACTGGAAAAATTTGCGCGCACTAATCCTCAATCCTGCCACGAGTCATTGCCGATCAAGAAAGATTGGATTATAGACTAAGACCGTTTAATTCTTCTTTGCCATATTGGCTTTCAACACTGTTTTGCGTAAAGCATATAATCAATGAACTCAGTACCTGGATAAAAACATATGACACTTGAACACATCCACAAAAAAGTCGACAGCGCCCTCAAGATGGGTGAATCCGGCGGGGTGATAGATCCTGTCCGCCTTGAAAAGGACAGTACGTTCAATTTCCGTTGTTACCCGGGAATATCCTGTTTCAACCAGTGCTGCCACAACGTAAATATTATTCTCACCCCGTACGATATAGTTCGAATCAAGAACATGCTCGGCCTCACAGCGGATATGTTCTTGCAACTCTATACGACACCTGAGATACTTGGCCAGACAGAACTGCCAATTGCCAGGCTCAAGATGCTGGAAGAAGAAGGAGGGCGCTGCCCCTTTGTCACCTCGAAAGGTTGCCAGATATATTCCGACCGTCCTGTCTGCTGTCGCTACTATCCCTTAGGAATAGCAAGTCTCAGACAGCAGGATAAGCTCTCAGGAGAGGAAGAGGAATTCTTTTTTGTGGTCAGAGAGGACCACTGCAAAGGATTTGAGGAACCCACCGAGTGGACTGTTGACTCCTGGAGGGCAGACCAGGAGGCCGACCTCTATGACTCAATGAATCGCGGATGGCTCGAGCTCCTTTTGCGCAAGGCCTCTTTTGGTGAAGGGGCCAAGATGCCTGAAAAGGCAAGGCAACTATTCTTTATGGTCACAACCAACATGGAGCGATTCAGAAAATACGTCTTTGAGAGCCCCTTTCTTGGCTCATTTGCAGTGGAGGATAATACCCTCAAGAAGATCCTGAAAGACGATGTCGCCCTCATGCAATTCGGGTTTGAGTATCTGAAACACGTGGTCTTCGGAGCGGAATCCGACATAATCAGGCTAAAAAAAGACGTGCTTGACAAAACGGTTAAGAAAATCATCAAAAAAAGACGTAAGAAGAAAAAGCCTAAAGTTTAAATGCACATTGCCTGCAGGAATCTCCATTACACTTACCCCGGGGCAGATTTTCCTGTCTTCAGTGATCTTGACTGGTCAATAGAAGGACCTGGTTTTTTTGCCCTGTTCGGGCTTTCAGGAACGGGAAAGAGCACACTGGCAAGGCTTATCAGTGGGGAACTTTCCCCAATGCAAGGTGACATTGATATCCCGAATGCCGGGCGCGTCCTATACACCCACAATGCAGAGCGCATACCGGGATGGGATACTGTCGGCGCGCATCTCAGGTCTGTGACCCCGGCCTCCAAGACCTCACTCCTTACTACTATATTAAAGGATTATGGAATGGAGGCCCATCTGGAAAGCCGCTTTTCAGGGCTGTCCATGGGACAGAAAAACAGGATAAATCTTGCCAGATATCTGGTCCAGGAATTTGATCTGCTGATAGCAGATGAAGTGCTCGCCAATGTGGATGAGCCCACACGGAACCACATCCTTGAAAGATTAAAAACCCTGTTTCCTCAAAAGACATTTATTTATATATCCCATAATGCCCTTGAAGTAGCCCGTTTTTCACAGACTATCCATGTCCTTCCCCACGGCTCCACAGCCGGCACTAATAGAATCCATAAAATAACCGGCCTTGACCAGCAAGAGGGCATGGAAACCCCTGAAGAGCTGGTGCAAGAACGAGTTTACGCAATCCTCAGATCCGCAGCAAGCACCAGTGAGCCCCGGCCGTGAGAACCCTGAAGCGCCTGTTTCAATTCATCTCTATTTATGCAACGGTCTTAGGCCTGCTATGGGGCGTAAAGATAGTATACGGTTTTTCTGACTACCTGATACCTCCGCCTTTGGAAGTGTTACAGGTGGCCGATCAGAATGGCCTGCTATACGTGAAGGCAGTACTGGATACCCTGGCTGTTGCAATAGCAGGACATATGGTTGCCATTGTACTTGCAACGGCAGTCGGGCTCGTGGGCCGATTGAGTACCTGGCCCGGCAACCTCACGCGCACAGCGGCCTATAACCTCCAGGCATATCCCATAGTGGCAGTTGCACCCATAATATTCCTGTTCCTGGGTGATGGACTGGCATCCAGGCTCCTCATAGCGGCAATGATATGTTACTTCCCTTTGCTTCTGAGCTTCATAGGTATATTTGCAAAGCCTGTAGAAGAGGTCGAGCACTTTTTCAGGATAACAGGCAGGATCAACTGGAGGCTGGAGCTTTCCATAAGGACCTTTGAAAACCTGGACAAGATCACAACCGTGATAGTAGGAAGCGGAACAATGGCCCTGGTCGGCACCATAATAGCTGAGTTTCTGGCTGCAACTAATGGAATCGGTTATATAATAAGGAAGGCCCTGTACCAGAGTAATTTGGCAAAGATCCTTGTAGCCCTGTTTTTGATAGGCCTTTGTTCCTCACTGTATTTGTCCATTATTGAGACAATCGGGAGGTGGATCAAGATGAGGCTTTACGGGACCCGAATCTCACCATACGAACAGGTCTAAATTCCTCACAGACACAGACCGTTTGCCGCATAAATTTCATAGACAGATCCACTGGCCGACGGTCTCTACGGCCTGACCCGTACCGAAGTGCTCGGTGAAAATGCGGAAATAGTGAAGCTCCTCCTTGCTGCGAACCATCGGATACTTGGCTTGGACATCAGCCAGCTCGCCATCGGTGACTGCTTCTTCAAAATAGGCTGGAAGCAGACCGGCAGTACCGGATCCCTGGGAAAATTCCTGTTTCAGCCGCCAGGTTATGTCTTCGGGCAGTAGCCCTTCATAGGCCTTCCTGAATATCCACTTCTCGCTCTTGTTTTTCCCGTCAGGTTTTTGTTTGTATTTAGGCGGGATAGCCAATGAATAATTAAGCAACTCTCCGGATATAATAGGGGCCACCACTCGCACGCTGTTGCATTGGTTCATGCGATCCAGCCGTAATGATGCGTTGTTGTGCAGAAAGCCGATACATTCCATCTGCCGGGCGAACAGCTCATCAAGTGGAAAATCCTTAAGATATGTATATCCGCAAAACACCTCATCACCGCCTTCACCGGAAAGAAGCACCTGGATGCCTTGCTCTTTGGCAAATTTGGAGATAAGAAAATTCGATATTGAGCTTCTAACGAGTGAGGGATCAAAGGACTCAAGATAGTAGATAACCTCCGGCAACACCGCCAGGGCCTGATTCAGGTCCACCATAACCTCATGGTGGTCTGAGTCGATATGGCCGGCCATGACCCGTGCATTTTGGATATCGGGGCTCTCTTC
>CAZPBZ010000026.1:0-11253 GCA_964584765.1 uncultured Thermodesulfobacteriaceae bacterium | reverse complement strand
GAGGATTCTCAAAATGACACCAATCTTGACATTCATCGGCTGGCACAATTCCGGTAAAACCACTGTAATCAGAGAAGTAGTACGAAGACTGCGCGACAGGGGATATAAGATAGCTGTGATTAAATCAACCAAGCATAGAGGGCTAAATCTTGATTCCCATGGTTCGGACTCTTATTTGTATGGAAAAGATGGCATAGAATCCGTAGCCTTAATATGCCCTGATGAGCTGATCCTGTTTCAAGAAAATACCGGAGAGGATCTGAAACACCTGGCCTTTCGACTTTTTCCTGATGCGGATCTGGTGATTGGCGAAGGGTTCAAGCACGTATCAGGGATATCGAAGATCGAGGTCACCAGGGCTGACGAATCTAAAGAACCACTTCGCGAGTCGGTTTCCGATGTAAGGGCTGTGGTGTCAGATTATGAAGTATCATTTGATAGGGTTTTTAAAACCAGCCGGATTGCAGAACTCACAGACTTTATAGAAAACAGCTTTTTGAACGATAATAAAGATGATGTATGCCTGTTCTTAGATGGTCGTGAGATCTCTTTAAATAACTTTGTTCGCAACTCACTAAAGGGTATAATCTTCGGCTTTATTAACTGCCTGAAATTTGCCCAGGGTGCACAAAAACTGGAGATCCGCATAAAAGGGCCTGGCTAAAAAGCCAGGGTTGATTACACAACAAAAACCCTTGAGGTGCATAAGATGCAGGACAACGGATGGCATCAACAACCAAACAGGAATATGGAGCCACTGGCAATTCGACCTTTTTCAGATTTGGGACAATTGATCTCAAAGGCGAAAAAGTACGCTCTTTTAAAAAAGGAGAGCTCTTCAGCCAATAACAGACATTCGAAATGCCCGGAGAAGGAACCCTCATTGCCGGAGCTGACTCGTGAATATCAAGAAATAAAACTCTTCCTCCAGGCAACAATAGACGTAAAACCGCTGCTGGACTCTACTAAAATCAAAAAGGCCTCAAATCCATCTCCAAAGAAATCCGCCCTTATACATGAAGATGAACAAACCTTGATATTCAGGGAGCTTAAGGCCCTTGTTGACGGCACAAAGCCTTTGCCTGTTCATCAGACTCCTGAATATGTGGAATGGACCTGGACCGGTCATAATCCTGAACTTGCGAGCAGACTTCACAAGGGGGCCTTTGTAGTTCAGGCCTATTGTGAATTGCATGGCATGGACTCAGTCGCGGCCCTTTCAGCATGTGAGGATTTTCTTGCCCAAGCCCTTTTAGAGAACAAGAGATGCGTTGCCTTTGTTCACGGAAGGGGACTATCATCCCCAAGGGAACCTGTCCTTAAGGGAGTCGTGGTAAAATGGCTCACCAACGGGCCTTACAGGCGCTTTATTCTGTCCTTCAGCAGTGCGCCCATCTGGGATGGCGGTGCAGGCGTTACTTATGTGCTTCTGAGGAGGCGTCCGGCAAAACGCAGACGCAAAAAAACAGGCAGGAAGGCCTGGTGAGGTCTCATAGGCACAACCCACGCGGTTTTTTTATAGTGGTGGAGGGTATTGATGGAACCGGTAAGACCACGCTGGCCCGCAATATATACAACCGTCTTGAAAACAAAGGATTTCCTGCCATCTTCACATTCGAGCCCACAGACGGTCCCTGGGGAAAGAAGTTGCGCCGGAGTTTTTCCGCGCCCGGGCGGCTGACAACGCAGGAAGAGTTAGAACTCTTCCTTAAAGACAGAAAAGAGCATGTGGAAAAGATTATCCGTCCGTCTCTCGAACAGGAAAAAATCGTGGTCTGCGACCGCTACTACTTTTCTACAATGGCATATCAGGGAGCTAGAGGTCTTGATCCGGAAGCAATCAGAAAAACAAATGAGACATTTGCACCGATGCCTGATCTTGTACTCCTGCTGGAACTTGATCCGGAAGCAGCAATTAAGCGGATAAAGGAAAGTCGTGGCGAGGTACCTGACAATTTCGAACAGCTTGCATATCTGAAAAAAGTGGCCGGTGTTTTTAAGAACCTCTCTGACCCCTTTATAGCACGTATTGATGCCGGTCTTCCACCAGAGAAATTACTGAACTCAGCGTGGGACCGGATATCAGATCTGTTGGGAAACACGTGTTCCCCAGTCCTTTAGCCCTGCTGCTTTTCCCTTTCGGGCTTGGAATCGCTGCTGCCCACACTGGGTATCCGGAGTTGTCCGGCTGTTTTCTGTGCATCATTGGCGCATTCGGATCCGGATTGCTCCTCTTTGGTGCATGCTCAAAGGGTGCATCCAGGAGGATTTTGAGAGTCTTTTTACCCTGGATCGGGGCAGCCCTGGTTCTTTTTTCCATGGGGTACTGGCATCTGGATTTGTCCTGCAGGTCCCTGGAAGACAGATCTCAGGATCTTCTCAGCCTTGCAAACATACCGGAAAAACACATAATCACCGGCCAGGTGATACGTGCCCCACTCCCTGCAAATGATGGAGTGAGGCTTTTGGTAGCTGCTTATGAAAGTCACACCCCTTCAGGCGATCTTTCTGTCTCAGGCATCATGAGCCTCACGGTGCTGGGAATACGTATCCAGGACTGCTCTCCGGGAGACTGGATACGTTTTGCTGCAAGCCTTGGCCCTGTAAGAAATTTTAAGACGCCGGGTGCCTTTGATCAGGAGAGCTGGTGGGCCATAAGGGGGGTGATGGTAAAGGGTTTTGTAGATCATCCCCTCAGGTTTTCCCAAGTTGGGCACAGCCAAAGCTCAAGTAACATGTCTTTGCTCCGGTACTGGCTGGAATCAGGACGAAGAGCAATCATGCTGGGCATAGACCGCTGTCTTGACGAACCTGCCAGGGGTATTGCCATGGCCCTGTTACTTGGCGAGAGGGCATGGTTATCCAATAATCTTAGGGAGGCGTTTGCCAGGGCCGGAATCGGCCACCTGCTGGCTGTATCAGGCATACATATGGCCCTGGCCGCTCTGTTAATCGGAGGCCTTGCAAGGGCCTTACTTCTCAGGTCAGAGTGGATTACGCTCCGGTTCCCTGTGAAAAAACTTGCCACATCCATGGCACTGATAGGGGTGGTGACTTATGCGGGCCTGGCCGGTTTTTCGCCTTCTGCCGTACGGGCAATGGTAATGATCCTTGCATTCGGTACGGCCTTTTTGATTGACAGGCCGCAGACGCCCCTGAATTCCCTTGCCTTGGCAGCATGGGCTTTGCTCATTTTTAATCCCCTGTACCTTTTTGGCATATCTTTTCAGCTCTCCTTCACGGCAGTCTTTTTTCTGATCATGTTTTCTTCATACCTGAGATCAGTGCCGGAAGAGAAAAAGCGAGATGCTCAAAAGTCTTTTTGGATCTATATAAGAGGCTTTATCCTGGTAACCCTGATTGCAACACTTGCTACGGCGCCTTTTGTGGCATGGCACTTTCAGCGGGTATGCCTTGTGGGATTACTGACCAATCTTTTGGTAGTGCCGTTGACAAGTCTTGTCATTCTCCCTGGTTTGTTGTTCGGAGCAATCCTGCTGCCCTTATTTCCGGAATTGACATCAGGCATATGGCAAGGCGTGGGCTGGCTTCTGGATTATCAGGTTGATTTCATACATTTTGTTTCAGGGTGGAGCTGGTCTGCTGTATGGGTCCCAAGGCCAAGTATTTTACAGGTATCTCTGTTCTACCTTTTTCTGGGATCTCTTGCCTTGATGAGGCACAGGAAGATGTCCATGGCCTTGGCCGTAATGTTCTTTACTCTCCTCTTGTCAGTTTCTGCATACAGAGGGTGGACCCTTTCTCATCAGGAAAGCCTGAAACTTCACGTGCTGGATGTCGGCCAGGGGACATCACAGGTTGTGGAGCTGCCGGAAGGAAAGCTCATGGTAATGGATGGGGGAGGTCTGAGAAGCCCGTATTTTGATATAGGAGAAAGAGTGGTTGCGCCGTTTATCAGACACCTTGGCTACAGGAAAATAGACGTTATTGTACTGTCTCACCCTGAGCAGGATCACATGGGCGGCCTTGCCGCCCTTGTGAGGCAGTTTCCCGTGGGAGAGCTCTGGACCAATGAAGATATTTCAAAAAATCTTTCCTGGAAGCGACTCCTTGAGGCCTGTTCTCAACGCGGGGTCAGGCACAGGGTGTGGCGAGAAGGCGGGACGGAGTATGTAGGAGACGTCATGGTAAAGGTCTGGCCTTCTACAGGGTGCGAGAGTGCCCGCGGCCATAATGGCAGATCCCTGGTGGTTGAATTGGACTATGGTATGCGCTCGATACTCCTTACAGGGGATATAGGCAGGGCCAGGGAGCAATGCCTCTTGAAAGAGGGACCTGGACCTGTGGATGTATTAGTGGTGCCGCATCACGGCAGCAAAACATCCAGCAGTAGTGAATTCGTTGGGCAAATTCGGCCTGAAATAGCGATTGTGCCTGTGGGGTGGAGGAACAGTCTGGGACTTCCAAACCCTCAGGTCCTGGAAAGATACAGGAATGCCGGAAGTAATCTCCTGAGGACTGATCTGGACGGGACAGTATGTGTTGAAATAAACGGTAATGAGATTTCGGTTGATACTTATGAGGTTCATAATTTGTAAATTTTGGTCATATGATTATATAATCAGAAAAGCTATTCCGGGCGAAAAATAAATTGACAGAGACAAAACCAAAAAAGGATTCAGGGCTCAAGACCGCACGACGAAGAGCAGCCTTCTCTGTGGGGCTTAATCTCTTGCTCTCTGTGGCCAAAGGCTTGGCAGGGGTTTTTGCAAACAGCACAGCCCTGATTAGTGATGCCATACACTCTGTCACGGACGTACTAGCCTCCGGGGCAGCGTATGTCGGCCTTTGGGTGGCTGGGAAACGCCATCCCTCATTTCCTTACGGTCTTTACAAGGCGGAGACCGTGGCCACACTGGTGATCTCTATGGCTGTGCTGTTGGCAGCCTATGAGATTGGGCGAAACGCAATATTCGGCCCTGACAGAATTCCGGATGTCTCTCTGGCATTTCCGGTTGCTGCGGGTTCTCTCGTTGTATCGTGGCTGTTTGGTTTTTTCCAGCTCCGTGCCGGTAGAAGACTGAACTCTCCTGCCCTCGTTGCGGACGCCAGGGATTATCTGGCAGACAGCCTTTCTACAGGAGTGGTCCTCATAGGTCTGATAGGCGCCCATTACGGATATGCTCTGGATAGATGGGCCGCAGCCGTTGTGTCTATTTTTGTCTTCAGGTCTGGTGGGCAGCTTTTGATAATGGCATTGAGGGACCTTTTAGACGCCTCAATAGACAGGGACACAGAGCGGGCCATCATTAAGCTGGTGGAGTCCCATCCACTGATTTCAGAAGTTGATCGCTGCCTCAGCAGGACTGCCGGCGGGCGTTTTATTGTAGATCTTGACGTGGTTCTCAGGACCAAGTCACATGAGATTGCCGACCGGGTATCAGACCGCCTGGAAGAGGACATATTGAGCCAGTTTCCAAGGGTGGTTATGTCAAGAATCAGGCCCCATTACGGCCACTCCCCCATGTTAAATTCTGTCATGCCGGTTACCAGTCCGGAAGGAAAGATGGCTGAAAATATTGCCAAGGCTCCATGGTTCCTGATCGAGACAAGGGAACGAGAAACAGGAAAAGTCCAGAAACGGGAATTTATAGAAAACCCATACTGGCGTGAAGAACGCAAGCGCGGATATCTGGTGGGGAAATGGTTACTCTCTCTTAAGCCGGATCAGATAACAGTGGCCAGCAAGCGCGAAGGTACAGCGATAGCCCTGTTGAAAGAGGCCGGGGTCGAGATAATCAGACCTTAAACTGGAAGAACCACTTTTTTTACTGGCCCACCATGTTCACTTTTATCTCGGCCAATGGAATAAGTCCGATATTGTCATAAAGAATCCTTAATGTTAGGCTTACAATCATGAAGTTTGAACCCAAATGGCTGGCATGGGAGATAACAAGACGCTGTAACCTTCACTGCGTACATTGTAGATCTTCATCAGAGCTGGAAGCAAAAGAGCATCCTGACTTTTCCACCACAGAGGCCTTCAGGGTCCTGGATGACATAGCAAGTTACGCCAAGCCGGTGGTAGTCCTCTCGGGCGGAGAGCCGCTGTTAAGAGAAGACGTGTTTGACATTGCCAGGTATGGCGCAAAAAAGGCCCTGAGGATGTGCCTTGCCACGAACGGCACCTTTGTAACCCCGGAGGTCTGCACCAGGATAAAGGATTCCGGCATATGTATGGTTTCTCTCAGTCTTGACGGAGCCACGGCCGAGGTCCATGACGATTTCCGCCAGCAACCGGGCGCTTTTGAATACGCCATAAATGCCGCCAGGCTCTTCAGGGAGCATGGCATAAGTTTTCTGATCAATTCTTCCTTTACCCGCAGGAACCAGAAGGAAATCCCCAAGGTTTACAGACTGGCCAAGCAGATAGGGGCTACTGCGTGGTATATGTTCATGATTGTCCCAACCGGGCGGGGAAAGGAGATCATGGAAGAGCTTATCTCCCCTGAAGACTATGAGACCCTGCTTAACTGGCATTACGAGATGGAAAAGAAAGAGAAAGATATTCTTGTCAGGCCTACCTGCGCGCCGCATTACTACCGGATTCGTCTCCAAAAGGCCAAGGAACAGGGCGAAAAGGTAAAGCACAGGAGCCTCAAGTTTTCCACAGGCGGCTCCAAGGGCTGCCTGGCAGGTCAGTTGATTTCACTTATCGACGTGGACGGAAACGTGCTTCCTTGCAGTTACTTCCCTTTACCGGCAGGAAATATCAAAGAACACTCCTTCAAGGAGATTTGGGAAGAGAGTCCTCTTTTCAAGGAACTAAGAGATTTTTCTTCCTACAAGGGGCGCTGCGGCGCTTGTGAGTATATCCGGGTTTGCGGGGGGTGCAGGGCCAGGGCTTATGCAATCCACAGGGATTATCTTGCTGAAGAGCCTTTTTGTAACTATGTGCCGAGAAAGATGAGAAAGAAGAACGTTCCGTGAACGCTTACCATGAAAGTTCAGGAGAATAGGATGAATGAAGGCTTTTTAAGGGCCTGTAATGGCGAGGCCGTCAGGCCGGTGCCGGTCTGGCTCATGAGGCAGGCCGGGAGATACCTTCCCGCCTATCAGGAGATCAGAAAAAAAACAGACTTTCTCACCCTCTGCAAGACCCCGGAACTTGCGGCAGAGGTTACCATTCAGCCGGTTGATATCCTGGGGGTTGACGCAGCCATACTCTTTTCCGATATACTGATCCCCCTTGAGTGCATGGGAATAGGGCTTGATTTCCACGAGGGAAGGGGGCCTGTCCTGAATCCTCCGGTAAGGACTGAGCAGGACCTTGAAAGGCTTCATCCTATAGATCCTGATGTCGATGTATCATTCGTACTTGAGACCATCCGGATTTTGAGGAAAGAACTTAGCGGCAAGGTCCCTCTGATAGGTTTTTCAGGGGCACCCTTTACCCTTGCGACTTACATGATAGAAGGAGGTACCTCCAAGAGCTTTGTAAATACAAAGAGGATGCTGTTTGAGTCTCCGCACCTCTTTTCACGCCTCATGGATATCCTGACCGAAGTGGTCCTTTCTTACATCAGGGCACAGATCAAGGCGGGGGCCCAAGCCATACAGGTATTTGATACCTGGGCAGGGACCCTGACCAGAGAGGATTACGAAAGACACGCCCTCCCATATGTTACCCGCATCTTTAAAGAACTTGAGGGTTCAGGAGCGCCCTCTATCTACTTTGTCTATGACGGGGGACATGTTCTTGAAATCATACGTGATTCAGGTGCCGAAGTCATAGGGCTGGATTGGCGTACGGACATCGAAACCGCCATATCAAGACTTGGACCCGATGCCGTAGTTCAGGGAAATCTGGATCCATGTGCCCTGTTTCTTCCTGAGCATGAGCTAAGAAACAGGGTGGATTCCGTATTGCGACAAGGCCGCGAGGCCAAGGCCCATATCTTTAATCTGGGTCACGGTATCCTGCCCGAGATATCTCCTAGGAAGGCAAGGCTTCTGGTAGAACTGGTCCACGAGTTGTCTTCCTGATGATAGGGATAGTATTTCTCAACATGGGAGGGCCGGATTCCCTGGCTACAGTGAGGCCTTTTCTTTATAACCTCTTTTCAGACCGGGAAATTATTCAATTGGACCCGCGATTTTTGCAGCCCCTTATTGCCTGGGCAATATCCATGCGACGGGCTCCGAAGAGCCGGGCTGCATACGCAAAGATCGGGGGCATGAGTCCGCTTGCCACAACAACCAGAGCGCAGGCCAAGGCCGTTGAACAACTGCTTAATAATAAATTGCAGGAAAAGGTGTTTTGCCTTGCAGGAATGAGATACTGGAACCCCCGGACCCCGGATGTCTTACATAATATGAAAGACAGGGGGATTTATAAGGTGCTGGGGCTTTCTCTTTATCCACACTATAGCCGGGCCACCAGTGGTTCTTCCATAGGGGAGCTTGAAAGATGCGCAGGAAAACTTGGGCTTGAAACCCATATCATAGACAGTTTCCCGGATCATCCGGGCTATGTCTCGGCCCTGGCGGATATCGTGCAAGAGGGTTTGAAAAAGGTAAAAGACAAAAAGAAATTCGCCATGGTGTACAGCGCCCACAGCCTGCCAAAAAGCATGGTGGAGGAAGGTGACCCCTATGTGGAGCACCTTTACCGTACTATTATGGCCCTTGAGGAGCTAACTGGTATTAAGGGCCATCTGTGCTATCAAAGCAGGAGCGGTCCTGTAGAGTGGCTTGAGCCTGGGGCCGATGTTTTGTTGAACGAGCTTGCGGAAAAGGGTTTTAATAGCCTTTTGGTCCTTCCTATAAGTTTTGTGTCGGATCATGTGGAGACTCTTTACGAGATAGATATACTTTACTCAGAGATGATGGCCGAAAAGGGAGTACAACTTATTCGCACGCCTTCCCTTAATGACAGGCCTTTGTTTATCAGTGCGCTTTCCAATCTGGTGGAACAGGGTCTTAAGAAGGCAGGATGGATAGAGTAATAATAGCAGGAGGCGGGTTGTCAGGCCTGTCCCTTGCCTGGTTTCTCAAGGAACTCAGGCCTGGATGGGAAGTTCTGGTGCTTGAGGCAGAGGCCAGGGCCGGGGGCAAGGCGTGGACCATAATAGAAGATGGCTTTGTGTGCGAAAAGGGCGTAAACGGCGTCCTTGACAACAAGCCTTCAACTCTTGCCCTTGCCGCCAGGCTCGGACTTGAGCCCATGAGGAGCAATGACGCAGCCAGGCGCCGTTTTGTGATAAAGAACGGGCAGTTGATTCAACTCCCTGTATCACCTGCACAGTTCTTAAGCTCGAAAATACTCTCTCTGCCCGGACGATTGAGGGTGCTGGCCGAGGCCCTTGTATCAAAAGGTGACTTCTCCAAGGACGAATCCCTGGCTGATTTCGCGAGAAGGCGCCTTGGCAGGGAGGCCTTTGAATATCTCATAGATCCCATGGCCACAGGGATTTATGCCGGAGACCCGGAGCGACTGTCTCTCCGGAGTTGCTTTCCCAGGATTCACGAACTTGAGCGTGATTACGGCAGCTTGATCAGGGCAATGATCCGGCTTCAGAGAGAGGCAAGGAAAAAGGGGAAAAAGGGGCCGGGTGCCGGCCCTGGAGGTATTCTTACTTCCTTTGCTACAGGCATGAATGAGCTCGTAGATGCCCTTGTCCTGGCACTGGGTCCTGCAGTACGGCTAAACTCTTCCGTAGCTTCGATTTCAAAGCAGAACACCGGCTGGCGTGTCTTTTTAAAAGATGGGGAGGAGTTTGAGGCCAACCATGTGGTGCTGGCATGTCCTGTTAAAGCGGTTTCAGAAGCCCTTAAGGAAACCGCCCCGGACATTGTCAAGCTTGCCGTGAAAATAAATTATCCCCCTGTGAGTATTGTGTGCATAGGTATTAAGCAGGGGACCACTGAGAATTCCTTGAATGGATTCGGATTCCTTGCCCCGGGCAGTGAAAAGCGCTCGATCCTTGGGGCCCTCTGGGATTCGTCCATTTTCCCAGGCAGGGCCCCTGAGGGTTATCAATTGATAAGGACCCTGGTAGGTGGTGCAAGAGCCCCGGACCTGGCCAGACTCCCTGACGCATCTCTCCTGGACCTGGTCGTAAAGGAATTTTCAGAGCTCGTTGGGCTAAAGAGTACCCCGGAGTTTGTGAAGATCTTCCGGTGGGAGGAGGCCATTCCACAGTACGAGAAGGGACACCAGGCCCTTGCTTCTGAAATCGATTTTGCCCTGAGGTCTTATCCCGGACTCTATATCAGATGTAATTGGCTTGGCGGTATTAGTCTCAATGACTGCGTTGCAAATTCAGAAAGGCTTGCAAAACAACTTGCAAGCTGAAGGCTCATCTCGCTTCCGGTTCAAACTCGGTGGCATTAACTGCTTTTACCTTGCCATCACTGCGTTCAACAAGTTCGAATTCAATAATCGTCTGCCTAGTCTTTAATTGAGCAAAGGACTGATCAGTCACAACACGTCCGTCTCTGTGTCTGAAATCGCTGATATGGCAAAAGACATCGTCACGTATATCCAGCGCACCAAGACCGGTTCGCACAGCCAGAAACGCAAACCCCTTTTCGTCGTTAAAGACATGCATTACTCCGCATATGCGCGACGAATTGTTTGTGGACGGCAAGAGTCCAGGAACTGTATATCCTGAAAAGTGGTTATCAACTTCACACCGGAGGATTTCGCTGGTATTGGAAAAAGAGAGGAGATCTACTCGTTTTCCTCTGTTCTGAATTGCCCGGACAAGCCTGAAAAAATCACCATCACCGCTGCCTAATAGTATGTAATCCAGGTTATCTGCCTGCAACAATGCGTCTATTGCAAGATCAAGGTCAGCATTTGCTTTGGTAATAATATCCCCTTCAGAATTTCTATAGCGCTGGACTTTCTTTAAAACCAAGTGGAAACTTTCACGCCTGACCGCATCTCGATACTCTTGTTTCTTCCTCTGATAGTCGATATCCTTTTCTTCCCGTTCCGAATCGATTGCCATGTAGGCATTTGCCCGTAGTATCGTGGCTCCTTGAGCCTCTACCAACTCTCTAACAACGCGGTATCGAATTCCCCAGCCACCGCATCGTACCAGATTTTCAATATCCAAAAAAATCCCTGCTTTAAGCATATGTCACCTTTAAATAAAAACTGTAAAAAAAACATTGTTCCCATAGTCTCCCAGATAAGTATTCTAGCCTCTAAATCCTCAAAACATCAAAAAAACACGCTTCTTAAATGGAAATTCCTATATTATCAAGTTAACATAATAAATT
>CAZPBZ010000025.1:4479-11443 GCA_964584765.1 uncultured Thermodesulfobacteriaceae bacterium | reverse complement strand
AGAAAAATTATTACAAGCTACTTGGTATTTCAAAGAATGCCTCTCCTGAAGAGATCAAGAAGGCATTTCGAAAAATGGCAATTAAATACCATCCAGACAAGAACAAAGGGGATAAAACTGCTGAAGAGCGCTTCAAAGAGGTTAACGAGGCCTACGCAGTGCTGAGTGATCCTGAAAAACGACGTCAGTATGATACCTTTGGTTCCACAGAATTTCATCGCAGATTTACACAGGAGGATATCTTCCGGAATTTTGATTTTAGTAATATTTTTCAGGACCTCGGAGGTGGTGGAGTCTTTTTTGGTGGACGAGGCGGTACGGAAGTCTCCTTTGATGAAATTCTTGGGCAGGCATTTGGGGCAAGAGGTGGCGGCTTTGGTGGTCGTTCATGTAAACAAGGTTTTCAGTATTCACAACCGATCGGGCAGGATGTGGTGTTGGAACTGGCCCTTTCCCCAAATGAGATCCTTAAAGGTTCACATAAGTTGATATCTATCCAGACCGGCGGTAATCCTGAGCGAATCTCCGTACATATACCAAAAGGCATTAGTTCCGGAAAGAAAATCCGGGTAGCAGGCAAGGGGGGACAGGGACCCGGAGGCAGAGGAGACCTCTACCTGCTTATCAGTCTCAAGTTGCCCCCCGGTTTTCGTTCAAGCGATTCAGATGTAAGCGGTTCAGATGTGGAAATAAATAAGGTCGTGAAATTTACTGATGTCTGCCTTGGTACAGAAGTGGAAGTCCCGACTGTGGAAGAGGGGACAGTGAGGCTAAAGATACCTGCAGGTGCACGGTGTGGGCAGAAGTTGCGTCTGAGGGGGAAGGGTCTCCTGACTGCTTCCGGTGGCAGAGGAGACGAATATGTTCAAATAATGATTGAGGTGCCGGCCAAGCTGACTTCGGAACAGGAGAAACTGATATTAGAGTTGAAGAAGCAAGATCTTTAGCAACTATAAAGCAATAGACCGGGGTAAGGCATCTGGACCATGGACTCACATCCGCTGAGCATTAAAACGCCACCAATGATCATCATGGCCATCATCAGACAGAAATGGTGTTTATGCATACATTTCTCCTTTCCCCATAAATTAATAGCGTAACTTCTTCAAAAAAACTGATTGCTTATAATGCATGCTTAACAATATAATTTTTTACCGCGTTTACTTCTGCAGGTAAGATTTTACATCTGCTATGCCTGCTTTCAATCCCTTGTAATGATTCCGGTCGCTCTGGTTCTCTGCCTATGGCTTTGCGTACAGCCTCGGGAAATTTTGCCGGATGTGCAGTGGCCAGACAGATAGTGGTTCCTTTGGGTAGATCAGGCCCCAGTCTCTCAGCCGCAGCTACCCCCACTGCAGTGTGGGGGTCCAGAATATAACCTGTTTCCTTATATGTGTCCCTGATGGTTGCGATGGTTGAGGCCTGGTCTATAGAAGCAGAGGCAAAATCCTTTCTCACCTGTGCCCGTTCCTCCTGACTAATTATAATTTCATCTTTTTTATCAAGAAAGATAAATGCCTGTTTTATCCGTTCTGGTTCCTGATTGTACAGGTAATAAAGATAGCGCTCAAAATTGCTGGCGACCTGGATATCCATGGAGGGGCTTATGGTGGGAACCACTTCGCTTTTGGCGTAGCGGCCCTGCAGGACAAAACGAGTCAGAATATTGTTTTCATTCGTGGCAAGGATCAGTCTTCCAATATTGGGTTGAATAAGCTGTTTTGCTACATACCCTGCAAAGATGTCTCCAAAATTCCCAGTTGGTATAGAAAAATTGACTAATTCAGGTCCTGTTTGCTCTTTCATCTTCAGAGCGGCATAGACGTAATATACGACCTGGGCGAGGACCCTGGCCCAATTGATTGAGTTGATGGAACCCAGATGATATCGAGCCTTGAAGTCAAGCTGGTTGAATATGGCCTTTACTATGGCCTGGCAGTCATCAAAGGTGCCTTGCACGGCAATATTAAAGACGTTCTTATCCGGCACCGTGGTCATTTGAAGGCCCTGCACCTTGCTCACCCGCCCCTGGGGATGGAGTATAAAGATGTTAATATTATCCTTTCCCCTGACCCCATAGATGGCGGCACTGCCCGTATCTCCGGAGGTGGCGCCGAGGATGTTCATTTTCTCGCCTGACTCCTTAAGAAGATGAGAAAAGAGGTTTCCCAGGACCTGTAGGGCAATGTCCTTAAAGGCCAGAGTAGGCCCATGAAAGAGCTCCAGGACATAGTGTTTACCAACTTTAACAACAGGTGTGACTTCAGGCGTATCGAATTTGATATAAGCATCGTTAATGAGGGCTCCAAGCTCTTTGTCTGAAAGATCATCAACAAACAGGCCCATAATTTTCAGGGCAAGATCCTGATAACTCAGGTCTTTCCATACATCAAGAGTGGCGGAATCCACAGATGGGAGGGGAGTTGGCAATAACAGCCCTCCGTCTGCAGCAAGCCCCATCATTACGGCTTCTGTGAAGGATATGGGATCAATCCCTCCACGTGTGCTTATGTATTTCATTAATCTTTTCCATGTTCGTGGTGGGTGTGACCGTGTCCGTTGTGATGACCATGTGGTTCATCATGGCTCCCAATGGGACCTCCGGCCAGGTCCAGGGCGTGTTGCAACTCTTTTGTAACCTGTTCAGTGGCGCTTATTGCCTTTTTGAGTGCTTCTTTTATCTGGATATTATCTGAATCTTCACATAGTTTGGCCCACCTGTCGATTTCGGCCATGTGTTCACGGTTGTGCGCAATCCAATAGGGCAGGAGCACCCTCAGTTTTTCCAAACCGGTCATTTAAACGCAGGCTCCTTTCAGCATAGATATTTCAATATTAAGACGTGTTATTATCGTAAGCCGTGAACGGCTACATATTATCTTAAACTATTGCTAATTGAAAGGGAACTATTCTTGAGGCTCCAATATGATCCTGTTCTTTAATAGATCAATACTGGTAATGCGGGCAGGGATGATCTTGGGGGCATCAAATAATCCCTGTATTCTGACCCCTTCAGTACAGGGTTCTACTAGGATGGCATCGCGTAATATCTCTTCTTCCGTATCGCCCTTTTTAAGATAGATTGTGGATTGGCACATTTCTTCAGATCCTTTTGTAAAACGGAATGTTGAAATTAAAATACCTCCAATTCCTCAATTCCTCAATCTCTAACCTATCTGAACAATGGGATTTGAGGAAGGCCGTTTGTCTGATGTTCCAGTTCGGCCATTTCTGCCAGAGACGGCAGGTCTGACAAATCCTTTAATTCAAATACCTCTAGGAACTGCCGGGTCGTGCCATAAAGTAACGGGCGACCGGGAAGGTCCTTTCTGCCGACAATTCTGATGATCTTTCTGTCGAGCAGGAAACGCAGGATGCCGCTGGCGTCCACTCCTCTGATACTTTCAATCTCTGCCCTTGTTGACGGCTGTCTGTACGCCACAACGGCAAGCGTCTCAAGGGCTGCCCTGCTGAGTCTTACCGGACTTGACCTCTTTAGCCTGAGCACCCAGCTTCGCAAATTCCTGCGGGTCTGAAGACGAAATCCCCCAGCTACTTCCTTGAGTTCAAAGCCGCGTTTTTCGTCGTTGTACTCCCTCTGGAGGATTTTCAATGTAGTGATGATAGCACCCCTGTTATATTCAGGCAGAAGTTGAGTGAATTTCTTCAGACCAATAGGCCTGTCTGCTACCAATAACATGGCCTCAAGAATAGATTTTAGACTATGCTGAGTAGCTGCCATAGAATCGTTAAGTGAGAGGGCGTCTCGGTGACAATTACGTTTCTTCCACTACCACGGTTCCACTGACCTTGATGTCCTTGCCATTATCATCAATAAAGGAGAGATAGGAGCCTTGGATCTCTATTTTGAAACGGCCTTCCCAGTTCCTGATTACGTTTCCATTGCAGTCATAGAGAGTCACTTTTCTTTTGATCCCGATGATGTCTGACTTGAGGTGTTTTATGCTCTTTTTCTGCTTTTCCGTGCACCCAGGGAGACTCAATATAAATATCGCCAAGGCAATGAAAAAAACGATTTGTTTTATCTTCAGACGCCTAAAGATCATTTAGCTTTTTCCTATCCCAATTCAAAGGTCTTGAGGTTGACCTCAAGAAGCTGAAATTCGACTTTTTCAGAGTTCTATGGCTTGAGCCTTTTCAACACCGTCCTGCTGCAGGAGACGGGAAAGGACATTTGGCCCTACCGAATCATCCGTGGTCAGAAGTATGACATTCTTATGATGGTCCGGATCCTGTCCTACCTGCATTTGGCCTATGTTGATGTTCGCCTCACCCAGGGTAATTCCGATTCGACCGATTACCCCTGGACGGTCTTCATTGTAAATGAGCAACATATGTCCCTCCGGCACAGCTTCCAGACAGAAATTATTGATTCTGACAAGACGGGGTTCTTTTTTGCCAAATATGGTTCCTGCCAGAGTATTGGTGCCATTGGCTGTCTTTACTGTGACGGTGAGTAGGCTGGTAAAGTCCTCAGATGTCTTGCTCTTGGATTCCGTAACCTTTATACCCCGCTCCTCAGCAAGTATAGGGGCGTTTACAAAGTTCACTTCTTCCCTGAGTATTGGGAAAAGGAGGCCTTTGATTACTGATATGGTAACCGGTGCAGTATCAAGGTCTGCTATATCTCCCTGATAGGAAATGGTTATCTCATCAACGGGTGCAGTAGTGAGGTGGGCATGGAAGGCCCCTAATTTATCAGCAAGATTGAGGACAGGGGTGAGCTGGACCAAGGTTTCTTCGCTGACTGATGGCATATTTACGGCATTTCTCACCTCACCCTTTGTGAGATAGTCTGAGATTTGCCTGGCAACAGCCACGGCAACATTTTCCTGTGCCTCTGCGGTTGAGGCGCCGAGATGAGGGGTACAGATAAAGTGATCCAGGGAGAATAGCGGGTGTTCTTGACTTGTAGGTTCTGTTTCGAACACATCCAGAGCAGCACCTGCCACCTTTCCTGACTTCATGGCTTCGTATAAATCCTGTTCGTTGATGATCCCGCCACGGGCACAGTTGAGCACCATGACCCCATCCCTCATCTTATTGAAAAGCTCGGCATTGACGGACCTCTTTGTCTCTGCGGTCAAGGGGGCGTGTATGGATATGTAGTCAGCTCTTGCAAGGACATTGTCAAGGTCGGTCAACTCCACTCCAAGTTTTTCAGCCATTTCCGGACGTATGTGAGGGTCAAATGCCACAACTTCCATTTTAAGACCTTGAGCAAGCTGTGAAACGATGCTTCCGATCCTGCCAATACCTATAATTCCAAGGGTCTTCCCTGCTACCTCTTGACCTGAAAAGCGCTTTTTCTCCCACTTGCCCGCCTTCATTGTGGCGGTTGCCTGGGGAATGTGGCGTGAAAGTGCCATTATCATGGCTATGGTGTGTTCTGCAGCGGAGTTGGTGTTGCCCCCCGGAGTATTCATTACAACAATACCCCGCTTGTTGCAGGCAGCAATGTCTACATTATCAAGGCCTGTACCGGCCCTTCCCACAACCTTCAGCTTTTTGGCAGCATCCACTACTTCCTGGGTCACCCTGGTATTGCTACGAATCACCAGGCCATCAGCGTCTTGAATGACCTCCAGGAGTTCCTCGGGCGAGAGCCCCGGACACTCTTCCACATCAAGCCCTGTGGCTTTAAAAATTTCAATTCCATCCCTTGCTATAGGGTCAGTTACTAAGACCTTCATGTATTATTCCTTGTCCTTTCTAAAAAATAAAATCCTTACATTTATTACTGTTTTAGAGGCAGAAAGTCAAAATCATTACTGATTCTGAGCAAAGTACGCCTCGGCAGCAGCTACACCCTTCCCCAATTCCAAAGGATAGCCAAGTTGATTAAGCGCTCTCTCCACTGCGGCCAATGCTACGATCATATCCCATTCATCCAGATACCCCATATGGGAAATGCGGAAGATCTTACCCTTGGCTTGGGCCTGACCGCCGGCTATGGTGATTCCATACTCCTCTCTCAGGATTTTTACCACATTCTGGCCGTCAATTCCCTCCGGGCACTTGATGACTGTTATGGCCTCGGACGGGGCCGTGGAGAAAAATTCAAGCCCCATAGCGGTTACTCCTGTTTTGGTGCCTTCTGAAAGACGCCTGTGGTGGGCAAAAAAGGCTGGAAGCCCGGTTGCCCGTATACCACGAAGCACCTCTGCAAGACCGATTATAAGGGATACCGCAGGGGTAAAGGCAGTGGTCTGTTTCTCAAGGGCCTTTTTCTCCTTTAAAAAATTGAAGTAATATTTTGGCAATTGTGCCTTTTCTACAAGCTTCCAAGCCTTCTCGCTGATACTTACAAATGCCAGGCCCGGTGGCAGGGACAAAGATTTCTGAGAACCTGTTATCACCACATCCAAACCCCAATCATCTGTCTTAAGCTCGTAAACCCCAAGGGCACTTATGGCATCCACCACCAGGACCGTGGTCGGCATCTCCCTGACCAGTGCACCCAGTTCTTCCACCGGATGTTTGACGCCGGTGGAGGTTTCATGGGCCTGAACAAAAATGGCCTTGGCATCCGGGTTGGCGTTCAGGGCCTTCTTTACTTCCTGTGGGTCAACGGCTTTTCCCCAGGTGACGTCTATGTTTACTGCCTTTACTCCATAAGTATTGCATAGCTCGTCCCAACGCTCGCCAAACTTCCCTCCCCGTATCACCAAGGCCTTGTCTCCAGTAGAAAGCAGGTTGACCACAGATGCCTCCATGCCTCCAGTACCCGAAGACGTCAGGATCAAGCAGTCTTTTTTCGTTTGATAGAGATATTTGAGATCCTCTCGGACCCTGGTAAGTATGGCTGAAAATTGAGGTGACCTGTGATGGATGATAGGCTCTGACATTTTTGCCAGAACCTCAGGTGCCACAGTTACAGGACCCGGAGCCATAAGATAGCGTTTGTTCATTTATTAACTCCTTTTTTATTTGCTTGTTTTTT
>CAZPBZ010000025.1:0-4379 GCA_964584765.1 uncultured Thermodesulfobacteriaceae bacterium | reverse complement strand
TGGGCGATTAGCTCAGTTGGATAGAGCGTTGGCCTCCGGAGCCAAAGGCCGGGCGTTCGAGTCGCCCATCGCCCGCCATATTCTCCCCACCCTCCTTAAAGGCAGGACCCACAAATCACGAATAACAGATTTCCGACAGTAGGAGGCTTACCATGTCAAACAACCTTTATGTCGCGGCCACTGAAGCAAGGAGCGGAAAATCAGCCATTATTCTGGGCATAATGGAGATGCTGCTCAGGAAAATCGACAGGGTTGGCTTTTTCCGCCCGATTATTTCAGACGCCAAAGATCAGGATCATGACATCAATCTTGTTTCCTCATATTTTGACCTGAGGATTCTGTACGATAAAATGTACGGATTCACCGCAACAGAGGCCGACAATCTGGTTTCGTTAGGCAGGCAAACCGAATTGATTGAGGGAATAATCAATAAGTATAACCAATTAAGTGATAGTTGTGATTTTGTGTTATGCGAAGGTACTGACTTTGTGAGTTCCGCGGCTGCCTTTGAGTTCGATATCAATGCAGAAATCAGTAAAAACCTGTCATGCCCGGTCTTATTGGTGACCAACGCATACCAGAAGAGCATGGATGATATAGTCCGATCCGTCGAAGTGGCTCTTAAATCCCTGAGTGGAAAAAAATGCCAAACAATTGCCACAATTATTAACCGTATAGAGCCAAAGGATGGAGAGGCGATTATCAAGCTCCTGAAAGAAAAGGACTTGACCGGAGAACAGTTGCTTTACGCCATTCCGGATGAACCGTCTCTTGGGAATCCAACAGTGGGCGAGATTGCGAAGCTTTTAGGTGCTGAGGTGTTATACGGGAAAGAACAGTTGAACCGGCACGTGCACAACTTTACGATCGCGGCAATGCAACTGCATAACTTCTTGACCAGGATAGAATATGGTTCACTAATTATTACTCCAGGAGACAGGTCGGACGTGATCGTCGCCTGTCTGGCTGCTGTTTCGTCCGCGTCCGAGCAAAAAATCTCCGGGATCGTATTGACCGGTGGCTTGAAACCGGAAAAGCCAATATGGGATCTCATCAAAGGATTCCCCATGATGGTGCCCATTCTCAGCGTCAAGGAGAACACCTTTCCAACAGCGACAAATGTTAACAAGATCCACGCCACAATCTCACCGGATGATGACCGGAAGATAACGCTGGCTCTGGCGGTATTTGAAAAAAACGTGGATACGGAGCAATTGGAGGAAAGGGTCGTTACAACCCATACCACCATTATTACTCCGAAGATGTTCGAATATGAGTTGCTGCAAAGGGCCAGGGCAAACAAACAACACGTGGTCTTACCGGAGGGCGAGGACGAGAGGATCTTACGGGCTGCCGAGACACTGCTTTATAGGGAAGTGGTGGATATCACTCTCCTCGGCAATGAAGATCTGATCCGTGGGAAGATCGCGCAACTGGGGCTGAGGATGAGCCTCGCGAATATCATCAATCCACTGAAATCCGAGTTATTTGATGAGTACGTGCAGACCTATTTTAATTTAAGGAAACATAAGGGGATCACAGTGGAATATGCACGTGATATGATGAGAGATGTAAACTATTTCGCAACCATGATGGTCTATAAGGGGCATGCCGATGCAATGGTCTCCGGCGCGGCACACAGTACTGCAGAAACGATCCGTCCCGCACTTCAAATCATCAAGACAAAGCCGGGGTTTTCCATTGTTTCGAGCGTACTATTCATGTGCCTGGAGGACAGGGTGCTTGTCTATGGGGACTGTGCAATTAATCCTGATCCAGATGCCGGCCAACTGGCTGAAATTGCTCTCAGCTCCGCACAAACCGCAAAGACTTTTGGCATTGATCCGGTTGTTGCCATGCTTTCATACTCTACCGGAGAGTCAGGCAAGGGAGCGGATGTGGATAAGGTCCGTGAAGCAACCAGGATTGCAAAAGAAAAGGCCCAGGAATCCTTCCCCGGCCTGAAAATCGAAGGACCTATTCAGTATGACGCTGCCATTGATTCCTCGGTTGCCAAGACCAAGTTGCCTGAGAGCGACGTTGCAGGAAAGGCCACCACGTTTATCTTTCCTGATCTGAACACAGGCAACAACACGTACAAGGCGGTTCAAAGGTCAGCAGGAGCAGTAGCTATCGGTCCTATTCTTCAGGGGCTAAAACATCCTGTGAATGATCTGAGCCGTGGATGTACAGTCCCGGATATAGTGAACACTGTTGCGATTACAGCAATCCAGGCGCAATCAGAAAAAGGGTTGTCATGAAAATATTGGTCATCAACACAGGGAGTTCATCCATCAAGTATGAATTGTTCGATGTGGAAGACCGTAAGATACTGGCAGGAGGTCTGGCTGAAAAAATCGGTGAAGAGAGCAGCATTCTCACACACAGAACAGTCCTGCCCAACGGCAAATCAACAAAAAAAGTAGAAGAGGGCCTGATCGCTGACCACCATGAGGGGCTGAACCGTATCGTGGGCCTGCTGGTTGATCCAAAACACGGGGTCATTGCGGATAAGACCGAGATTTCGGCTGTGGGTCACCGCGTGGTCCACGGCGGTGAAACGTTCCACTCAACCGTAATTATTGATGAAGACGTGATCGCAGCCATTAAGAAAAACATCCCTCTGGCCCCTTTGCATAACCCTTCCAATCTGATGGGGATTGAGGTTGCCGGATCGATCTTTCCGGATGCGCCGCAGGTCGCGGTATTTGATACGGCCTTTCACCAAACTATCCCCAGCCATGCTTATCTTTATGCCATCCCTTACGAGATGTATGAGCGGCACAAGGTGAGGCGTTACGGTTTCCACGGCACCTCCCATGCCTATGTCTCCGAGCAGGCGGCGGAATATTTGGGCCGGCCGCTTACAGAGCTTAATCTTATTACCATTCATATCGGAAATGGGGCCAGTATGGCTGCCATAAAAAACGGCAAATCCGTTGATACCACCATGGGCATGACCCCTCTTGCCGGACTGGTGATGGGAACACGATCAGGAGACATTGATCCCGCCCTGCCTTTTTTTATGGCTGACTATCTTGGTATGTCATTGCAGGAAATAGACAGGCTGCTTAACAACGAGAGCGGCCTCAAGGGACTGTGCGGCACCAATGATATGCGGGAAGTGATTAAAAATATGGAGAATGGCGATAAGCGGGCGGCAGTAGCGCTTGATATTTATACCTACCGGATAAAAAAGTACATCGGCGCCTATTTCGCGGCCCTTGGAAGTGTTGATGCCATTATTTTTACAGCAGGAGTTGGAGAGCACGCGCCACTCATCAGGGAAAAATCTTGTCAGGGATTGGACAGGCTCGGCATTGAAATTGATACCAAGAAAAATGCTGTTCCCAGTGGCAGTATCCGGGAAATCAATACCCAGAACAGCGAGGTTAAGGTCCTGGTGATTCCTACTAATGAGGGGCTGAAGATTGCGAGGGAGACAAAAAAGGCGATTGAAGAAAGTGTGCGATTTAGGATTTAGGGGACGGGATTTAACTCCCTCAGATCAGTCCTCAGATCCGGCATGCAAAGCATCAAGAACAGCACTGGGATTCCTTGATGCGATTCGCAACAATGCCTTGGCAGGACCTTCCGGTTTTCTTCTGCCTTGCTCCCAATTCTGTAAAGTACGGACACTGACTCCTATCATAAGTGCGAATTCATTTTGTGAGACATTGAGTTTCTCTCGTACAGTCTTGATTTCAGGCGGCTTGATTTCGTACACACGGCTTGGCGACTTACGTCCAGCCTTGATCTCCCCGGCTTCCTTAATGCTGGCAACCAGCTTTCCAAAATGCTCTCTTTTCATGATAACAACTCCTGGACCATCCCACGGAGCAGCTTGAGCTGATCCGGCGTCAAATCTTCTTGTTCGGTCTTCCTGTATGGAAAAAGCATAAAAATAGTGTCAGGAGGATTCCAGTAGTAAATGACTCGCAATGCACCTCTTTTTCCCGTACCAGGAAGATTCCAGCGAATTTTCCGTAAACCTCCACTTCCCCTAATTAAGCTTCCGGCATCCGGCCCTCGACGAAAATCATAATTGGATTATACGCCATTGGCGTATTCTGTCAAGATTCACTCCGCTATTTTTTCAGTTAACGAGTCTGTAGAAAAAGTTCTTTTGAAAGTGTTGCCATTTCCCAGGGGCGCTGCTTTTTAAATCAGCATCCGGGAGTTCCATTCCAGTTTCAGTTGTGGTTATATTTTCAAACTCAGCCTGCCCGATTATTTATGCGGCATCCTGCCATTTTCTCCGCTGATTACGCAAATCCTGGCCCATAACGATGAACCTTCTTTATATTGTGGATCATGCAGAACAGGTACAACATCGATTAGATAATTAAGCGTATATTCAAAAGTACCGGGGAGGATCT
>CAZPBZ010000024.1:0-11451 GCA_964584765.1 uncultured Thermodesulfobacteriaceae bacterium | reverse complement strand
GACTGTAAGCCATATAGCTGAATCTCCAGATATTCCCGAGACCCACTGCAGAGCCAACAGCGGCAAATACAAAACCGAGTTGGCTTTTCCATTGCTCCCTTTGCAATTCCATCAATACTCCCCTATTCTATGGATAAGCTCTACTATGACTTAACTACCAGCTTCATTCAAGCCCATCTTTGTAATAAGTAGCTTGCTAAATCAATACTTAGATGGTACATAGAGCCGATTTTTACTGTTGATAACGCACGTTCAGTGAGACCCTGTGGTGCCGTCTGTTGTCAGATGGTGGAAGGGTGTTTTTGTGGCTGGACGGAGGGAAAACCACATTTATTTCAAGGAGAAACTATGGCTTACGTTACAATGAAACAGTTGCTTGAAGCAGGTGTCCACTTCGGACATCAGACCAGACGATGGAATCCCAAGATGAAGCCTTACATCTTCGGCGCCAGAAACGGAATCTATATTATAGATCTCCAGAAGACCGTAAAGCTTTTCAGGGTTGCCTATGAATTTGTGGTAGAGACGGTTGCCCAAGGAGGAAAGTTACTTTTCGTAGGCACCAAGAAACAGGCCCAGGATTCCATAGTTGAGGAAGCCAATCGATGCGAAATGCCTTTTGTGAACAGCCGTTGGTTGGGTGGGATGCTCACAAATTTCCAGACCATTCAGAAGGGTATTGATCGTCTGAAACGTCTTGAAGCCATGTTTGAAGACGGCACTATCGAGCGCTTTCCCAAGAAAGAGATCCTTCGTATGGACAGGTTGCGTCAGAAGCTGGATCGCAACCTTGGTGGAATAAAAGATATGGGTTCGCTGCCTGCCGCTGTTTTCGTTGTGGACTCAAGGAATGAGCAGATCGCAGTAAAGGAAGCCAACAAGCTCGGAATTCCTGTGATTGCAATAGTTGATACCAACTGTGATCCTGACGGTATAGATTACATTATTCCGGGAAACGATGATGCCATTCGGGCCATACGCCTTATTTCATCTTTAATGGCAAATGCATCCCTGGAAGGCAGGGAGAGATTTGCTGAGGCCCAGCAGGCAGCTACCGACAAAGAAATTGAAGAGGAAATGGCTGCCGCTGATACCACAAGTGAGGTGGAGGTAGTCGTTGCTGAAGTTGCCGGTGCTGAAGTTGCTGTTGCTGAAGCTGCTGTCAGTGAAGTCGCCGCAGGCGAGGATGCCGGTTCTGAGGCAAGTGCCTAATAATAGGTCAAAGCTCAAAGGTCAAAGAGCTATTGCAATCAGCCCCTTTCAGCTTTCAACTTCAGGCTTTCAGCTCTTATGCAACGCCACAAATCACTTTTTTCACGCCCTGACCCGGCCCCAAAGACCAGGTTTTCAAAATCAGAATTAATTTGGAGGATTGATATAATGACACAGGTTACTGCTGCAATGGTCAAAGAACTCAGGGAACGGACCAAGGCAGGTATGATGGATTGTAAGAAGGCTCTTCAGGAGTGCGATGGAGATATGGGGAAAAGCGTTGACTGGCTGCGCCAGAAGGGGCTTTCTGTTGCCGCCAAGAGGGCAGGACGGTCAACTTCTGAAGGCGCTGTCCAGTGTTATATTCATGCCGGTAACAAGCTTGGTGTTATGGTTGAGGTCAATTGTGAGACGGATTTCGTGGCAAAGACTGATCAGTTTGTCCAGTTTGCCAGAGACGTGGCCATGCATATTGCAGCCATCAATCCTGTTTGCATAAAACGTGAAGATACTCCTCCAGAGCTTATAGAGAAGGAGAAGGAGATATTTCGCAAACAGGCTGAGGAGTCCGGCAAGCCTGATAACATAATTGAAAAGATCATTAATGGTCGCATTGAAAAATTCTATAAGGAAGTGTGCCTGCTCGAGCAGCCTTTTGTGAAGAATCCGGACATAACTATCCAGGATCTTTTGAATGAGCTGATTGCCAAGATGGGTGAGAATATCAGTGTCAGGCGTTTTGCACGATTCCAGGTCGGGGTGGAAGCGGAATAATGGCTGAAACCACACAAGGATCACCGGGTTATAGTCGCATTTTGCTGAAGCTCAGCGGTGAGGCCTTGCTAGGTGATGTGCCTTATGGGATATCTCCCGCAGTCATGGATGTCCTTGCCCGTGAAATTGCTCAGGTCCATGGACTGGGTGTGGAGATCGGATTGGTTGTGGGAGGAGGAAATATCTTCAGGGGGATTGCCGGTTCTGCCCAGGGGATGGACAGGACAGCCGCCGATCAGATGGGCATGCTTGCCACGGTTATGAATTCCCTGGCCCTTCAGGATGCCTTAAACAGGCAAGGGGTCCAGGTGAGGGTGCTCTCAGCCATAGAGATAGGGCGAATTGCAGAGCCATTCATCAGGGGAAGGGCCATAAATCATTTGATGAAAGGCCGGGTAGTCATATTTGCCGCAGGGACGGGAAATCCCTTCTTCACTACTGATACCGCAGCGGCCCTCAGGGCACTTGAGATAAATGCCGAGGTCCTTTTCAAGGCCACAAGGGTGGACGGCGTCTACGACAAGGACCCAAAGGCCGCCCCTGATGCGAAGAGGTATGATCGCCTGACCTATCAGGATGTTCTTGAAAAGGGTCTTAAGGTCATGGATGCTGCTGCCATATCTCTGGCCAAGGACGCAGGTCTTCCGGTAGTCGTGTTTAATATGCAGATTCCTGGCAATATAGAACGGGCTGTGAAAGGCGAGAAGGTTGGTACAATAGTTGGAGGGGTGATTGAAAATGAAAAAAACAGTGATTGAAGAAGCGAGCGGTAAGATGGATAAGGCTATTGGCGCCTTTGAACGGGACCTTTCTCGTGTACGAACCGGAAGGGCTTCTGCTGCCTTACTGGAAGGGATTAATGTCGATTACTATGGAACTTTTATGCCCCTTAATCAGGTGGCTTCTGTTGCCATACCGGAGAGTCGCCTCTTGACCATACAGCCTTGGGATATCAAGATCCTGGTAGATATTGAAAAGGCCATTCTTAAGTCCGATCTTGGCCTCACTCCCAGCAATGATGGCAAGATTATCAGGGTAAATGTACCACCTTTGACAGAGGAACGTAGAAAGGAATTGGTCAAACTGGTAAAAAAGATGGGCGAGGAATGCAAGGTGGCAATTCGGAATGTGCGAAGGGAGGCCATTGAATGTCTGAAGGGCCGGAAAAAAGCCAAGGAGATCTCAGAGGATGATCTTTTCAGGCTCCAGGATGAGATACAGAAGGTAACTGACGATCATATCAAGAAGATAGAAGGGATTATTGCTGATAAGGAGAAAGAGATACTGGAATTTTGATAAATAGAATGGCCAAGCGACCAGACCTCATCCGGCTACCAAGACACGTTGCCATCATTATGGACGGTAACGGCAGGTGGGCCAAGCGTAGAGGATTTCCCAGGATCATGGGCCACAGACAAGGGGTGAAGGCCGTACGTTCTACAGTCCGTCTATGTAGAGAGTTAAATATACCGGTTTTGACCTTGTACGCATTTTCACAGGAAAACTGGGGTCGTCCCAAGGCAGAGGTGAGCGCCTTAATGGATCTCCTGTATGATTACCTGAAGAGCGAGCTTGACGAGATGCTCGGGAATCAGATCTCTCTTCGGGCCATCGGACAAATCGAAAGCCTTCCTGAACGGGTCAGAACCTGTCTTCTGGATACCATTGAGAGGACTTCTTCCAATACCGCTATGATTCTTAACCTCGCCTTGAGCTATGGAGGCAGGGCAGAGATCGTAGGGGCAGTCAGACGTCTTGCGCACAAATGTCTTTCAGGAATCCTGAACCCGGAAGATATAGACGAGGTCATGTTTGCTTCAAACCTTGATACAGCCGGGCTTCCTGATCCTGATCTTCTTATTCGCACAAGCGGAGAAAACAGGCTCAGCAACTTTCTTCTTTTTCAGACAGCATATTCAGAGTTCTATATCACTCCTGCTTTTTGGCCGGATTTTGACAAAGAGGAGCTCTTGAAGGCCCTTTTCGAGTATCAGAAAAGAGAACGTCGTTTTGGATTGACTAACAACGAACAGCATTCCGAATCATGCATCGCCAAAGGCTTTTAACTGCGGCGGCCCTGGGCCCTTTACTTTTCATAGTGCTCTGGTGGGGCGGGAGGAGACTTTTCGACCTGGTGCTCTTAGGAGCAACTGCTTTTTGTTTGTATGAGTACTTTACTATTTGTTTTCCAGGGCGAGGGATAATACAGGGCTTTGGGGTTATGCTCGGACTGTTTCCCTTGTTTTCTGTTTTGTTGTGGGGGAATCCCGAATTTATAGTTCCTGCTGTTTATACTGCCTTCCTGGGAAGTGCTATACTGTTTCTTGTTTCATGCAGCAGGTGGTCCAATATTACATGGAACTGGGCAGCATTTTTCATGGGGATAGCATATGTAGGTGTATGCGCGGCCCATGTGGGGCTCTTACGTTATCTGCCCATGGGGAAGGAGTGGGTCCTGTTTCTTCTGGTAACGGTCTTTTGTGGTGATGCCGGGGCCTATTATGTAGGCAAAGGTATTGGAAGACACAAGTTATGCCCCAATGTTAGCAAGGGAAAGACAGTTGAGGGAGCTGCCGGAGGGCTGGTTTTAAATGCCATAGCGGCCTTTTTTCTCTGGTTTGTGCTCTTAAAGGAAACTGACCCAAGGGTCTTGGTGCCCCTGGCGCTGGTCATTGGAGCAGTCGGTCAGGTGGGGGATCTGGTTGAATCACTGGTCAAACGTTCTGCTGGTGTCAAAGATTCAGGTCGCATACTCCCCGGGCATGGAGGTATCTTAGACAGGGTCGACGCAGTGCTGTTGGCATCTCCTTTCCTGTATTGGATCCTGTCCTTGTGCAGGATAGATTGTGTTTTGATCAGATGAAAGAAACCAGACGTATATCTCTGTTGGGATCTACAGGATCCATCGGGACAAAAGTCCTTGATGTCGTAAGACGCTCCAAAGGGCGGTTTTCAGTAAATGGCCTTGCTGCTGGAGAAAACGTCGAACTTCTTGCAGAGCAGATAAGGCAATTCAGGCCTGAGATAGTATCAGTAATGACTGCCGAGCTCGCTGATCAAGTCAGATCTATGATTGAATTTACTGATACCGAGGTCCTTTACGGAAAGGAAGGATATAAGGCAGTTGCAACAGCTTATGATGCAGACCTTGTTGTATCAGCCATGGTAGGCGCGGCAGGGCTAATACCAACCCTTGCCGCTCTTGAGGCAGGGAAAGACGTTGCCCTTGCCAACAAGGAATCCCTTGTGACTGCCGGCCCTTTGGTTACGTCTCTTGCAAAAAAAAAGGGGGCCGCCTTAATACCCATAGACAGCGAGCATTCTGCCATCTTCCAGTGTCTAAGGGGGCATCGCAAGGAAGACGTCAGGCGCATAGTGCTCACTGCGTCCGGTGGTCCATTCAAGGACCTGAATAGAGACGAGCTTGTCAAGGTGACACCGGAGGAGGCTGTACGACACCCCAAATGGTCTATGGGGGCAAAAATATCGGTGGATTCAGCTACCTTGATGAACAAGGGGCTTGAGGTGATAGAGGCCCGCTGGCTTTTTGACATTTCTGTGGATCGGATAGACGTGGTGGTTCATCCTCAAAGCATTGTACACTCCATGGTGGAATTTATAGATGGCTCTGTATTGGCGCAGATGGGAATCCCGGACATGAGGGTGCCGATAGCCTATGCCCTGGTCTGGCCCGGGCGTCTGGAACTGGATCTTCCAAGTCTTAACCTGATTGAGTCAGGTTCTCTTAGCTTTGAGATGCCACATTTTGAGAAATTTCCATGCCTTGGATTGGCTTACGATGCGGCAAGGAAGGGAGGGACTGCTACCACGGCCCTTAATGCGGCAAACGAAGTGGCCGTAGATGCCTTTCTTCAGGGACGCATGGGTTTTACCGCAATACAGGAAGTGGTTCGAGAAGTGATCGAGGCCTTTCCTGTTGAGGATATTAGAGATCTTGATGACGTGCTAAAGGCAGATGCCCTGGCACGACTGAGAGCCGAAGGGATTATACTGGAGAGATTGAAATGACCACTGTCTGGTCCTTTTTACTGGTACTTACCGGCATAATACTGGTCCATGAGTTTGGACACTTCATCGTAGCTAGGGGATTCGGCATCAGGGTCTTGAAGTTTTCCGTGGGTATAGGGCCCAGGGTCTGTGGTGTGGTGCGCGGAGCAACGGATTACTGCATTTCAGCGTTTCCTGTTGGTGGGTTTGTAAAGATGCTGGGCGAGCAACCAGACGAGGAAGTAACTCCGGAGGAAAGGCCCTGGTCTTTTTCACACAAACCGGCCTGGCAGAGGGCCTTCGTGGTAGCTGCAGGACCTGTTTTCAATTTTATTTTCGCCTGGCTTATTTTTTTCGTGATATTTCTGGTTTATGGGAAACCTATTATTTTAACAGGTATCGGCGAAATCCAAACCGGTTCTCCTGCCGAGAAGGCAGGAGTAATGGCGGGAGATCGAATAGTTGCTATAGACGGGCGTGAAGTACACAGATGGGAAGAGGTGTCCGGGGCGATCAAGGCCAATGACGGGAGTACTATTGTCCTTACATTACAACGGGGCCAAACTACTGTATCGGTAGATATCATTCCAAAGATTTATGAGCTTAAAAACATATTTGGTGAAGAAGTCAAGGTGCCTATGATCGGGGTTTCAGCAGCAGGTGACTTTGAGATTGAGAAATTAAATCCATTAACTGCCATTGGGCAGGCATTTTCCCGTACATGGGAACTCATAATTCTTACAGGACAGGTTATTGTGAAACTAGTTGAGCGTGTAATTCCTCTTTCCACCCTGGGAGGACCCATAATGATTGCCCAGATGGCCGGACAGCAGGCCGAACTGGGCATACTCAATCTTTTCTACTTTATGGCCCTTCTCAGCGTAAACATAGGGTTTCTGAATTTGCTCCCCATACCTGTCCTGGACGGGGGACATCTGGCCTTTCTGGCAATAGAGGGCATCACGAGGCGTCCCCTTACCATGCGGCAAAAAGCAATAGCCCAGCAGACCGGGATTTTTATTCTTCTGGCCCTGATGGTGGTGATTTTTTATAATGACATCGCTCGACTTTTGGGATTCATTCCTTCAGGGTGAGTGATTGAGTGATTGATTGATTGAGAAGTTTGGTGATTGGGTAGATCTGTGCTCACCTTGTCTATCGAGACATCTGATTACGTGGGAGGGGTGGCGTTGATACGCGATGGCCGGCCCGTGGCCGAAGTGGGCCTTGCCAGCAAGGAGACCCAATCCCGAAGATTGATGGTCATTATTAAATGGTTGATGCAGAGGCTGGGAGCTGACTGGTCTGACATTGATCTCCTTGCTGTAAGCCTGGGTCCGGGTAGCTTTACCGGACTTCGAATAGGTCTTTCCACTGCAAAGGGTCTGGCTTTTGCCTTAGGACTACCACTGATCGGCGTTCCGACCCTTGATGCCCTGGCGAGTCATGTTATCGCATGCAAGGGGGATCTTGTGTGCCCAGTACTAGACGCCAGGAAGTCCCAGGTTTACACAGCCCTCTATCAGATTATAAGCTCAGGCGAGTTAGAGAAAATAAGTCCATATCAGGCCATTTTCCCGGAGGAGTTGGCGGCCTTCGTGCCTTATGGACAAAGGGTGTTATTGCTCGGAGGCGGCCTTTTGCTATATCAGGATATATTTATACATGGATTGGGTGATCGGGCAGTCATAGTTCCCGGCCACATGGCCCATGTGAGGGCTGCATCAGTGGGTATATTGGCAGAACTCAGATGGCAAAAAGACAAAAGGCCTGATGATTTTAAGACATTAAAACCAATTTATGCCCGTCCATCTGAGGCAGAGGCAAAAAAACTGGCATTGCAGGAGAGTATATTATGATTTCCATGTTAGGTAAAACATGTCCCCACTGCAAAGAAAGAGTTAAAAAACATGCCCTTGTATGCCGGTATTGTGGCAGAGAGCTTAAACCGAATAACGAGCGCGAACATAATTTATATTATCCCAATTGGATTTTTGCAGGCTTTGCAGGACTGACTGCTGGTGCCGCACTGGCCCTGGTATTTGGTTACTGGAAGGAGCGGCGCAGATGGCAGGAGGACATAACAGATTATTCAGTTGGTGATGAATTTGATAATGATGAGTTCTGAATCCTGTAATATCTAGAACCTGATATTTCTGTAGCCACTCCGTTTTCCGGCTAGTTCACATTTGCGCTTGCAATTTTTACATATAGCAGGCTGGGTTTGCCTATTGGGGGTCTTCAAACACCTCATTTTAATCTCCTTAATTACAAATTGTCTTGTTAAAAAATAAGCACTATTTTTTACAAAGCAATATTTGTGCCTTAAAATTGAATCCCCGGTGTATGAGAGTTTGAAGCACTAAAGTGAGCTAACGTGCCTAAAGTTAAAACAAAATGGTGTCAGATATTTGACATAAGTGGTCATGGAAAACCAGATCGAGATGTGGCTCAGACAGGCAATGTATGCACTGTTGCCGGGCTGATAGATTTTTCCCCCTTAGATTCTATCATGGATCGCACGGCCTCAACTACTGATGGAACGTCAAGACCCACATGCTTTCTCAGGGTTTCCTGACTTCCATGTTTCACAAATCTGTCAGGAAGTCCAAGGCGACAAACCTTGACAGAGGTTATGCCATTGTCAGAAAGACATTCCAGAACTGCTGATCCGAATCCGCCCGGCAAGGAGTTTTCTTCAATTGTAAGTATATGCTCTGTCCTGCGGGCCACTTCTGTTATCAGTTCCTGGTCCAGGGGTTTGACAAAGCGGGCATTTACCACTGAAGCCTTTATTCCATACTGAGCCAGCTCTTTTGCCGCAATCCTTGCAGTGAGTACGTGGTGTCCTATGGCAATTATCCCCACATCAGGTCCTTCCATCTCAATTTCTCCTTTGCCAATAGGGATTTCTCTCAACTGCCAATCAAGGCTTACCCCTGCACCCGATCCCCTTGGATACCGAATAGCTACAGGTCCATTATGCATCAGGGCAGTGTATAGCATATGCTGTAGCTCGTTTTCGTCCTTGGGGGCCATCACGACTATGTTTGGAATGGCCCTCAGAAAGGAGAGATCAAAGGCGCCGTGATGGGTAGGTCCGTCTTCGCCCACGAGTCCTCCCCTGTCAATTGCGAAAACCACAGGCTGATTGGTCAGACAGACATCATGGATGATTTGATCATAGGCCCTTTGGAGGAAGGTGGAGTAGATTGCCACCACTGGTCGAAGCCCTTCCAGTGCCAGGCCTGCTGCAAAGGTCACGGCATGCTGTTCTGCAATTCCCACATCAAAAAATCTGTCCGGAATGGCGTCCTCAAAGGCGCTGAGCCCGGTGCCAGCAGGCATGGCCGCTGTGATTGCCACGATCCTTGGATCTTCCTTGGCAAGACGCACAAGTGTCTGGCTGAAGATGTTTGTATAGGAAGGCGGTTTGGGTTTTGATGAAGATTTTGGTTTTCCAGTTGAGATTTCAAAGGGGCCAACGCCATGGAATAGGTCGGGATGACGTTCTGCCGGGGGATAACCCTTGCCTTTCTTGGTAAGCACATGGACCAGCACTGGTCCCGGTATAGTACGCACGTTTTTGAGTGTTTGAATCAGAGACTCCAAGTGGTGACCCGGCAACGGACCTAAGTACTCAAATTGCAAGGACTCAAAGAGCATTCCGGGAGTTAGCAACGCTTTTAAGGAATCCTCACTGCGCTTCAGCACTGCCCATATATTTTCACCAACGCCCGAGCGTTTGAGAAAGGATTCAAGTTCCTTTTTAAATCGGGTTGCAGGGCGGCTTGTCATTTTTCTGCTCAGAAAAGATGATAGTGCCCCGACGTTTGGGGAGATGGACATCTCATTGTCGTTTAATATGACGATAAGGTTTTTTCTCAGGTGGCCGGCATTGTTCAGTGCCTCAAAGGCAAGGCCGGCACTCATGGAGCCGTCTCCAATTACTGCCACTACTTTGGAGTCCTCACCTTTCAGGTCCAGGGCAGTTGCCATTCCAAGAGAAGCTGAAATAGACGTGCTGCTGTGGCCAGTATCAAGGGTATCGTAAGGGCTTTCACCGCGCTTGGGGAAGCCGCTTATTCCATCGTCCTGACGTAATGTATGGAAATTATCTACTCTTCCGGTAAGCAGTTTGTGAGCATAGGCCTGATGCCCTACATCCCAGATTATTCGGTCTTTCGGGGCATCAAAGACATAGTGCAGGGCGATAGTCAATTCTACTACGCCAAGGCTGGGGGCCAGATGTCCCCCTGTTTCAGCCACGGTTTCTATGATCTTGCGGCGTATTTCAGAAGCAAGCTGGATAAGCTCCTTGGGCTTGAGGTTTTTTATGTCCTGGGGACTTTTTACAGATTCAAGCAGACCTGACATCAAATCTATGCTCCTTATTATCTGTCTCTTTCCACTATATATCGGGCTATAGCCCGCAAAGGCTCGGCGTTATCATCAAAGAATTCCAATTCGGATAGGGCTTGTTTAAGAAGTTCTTGTGCCTTTCTTTTTGTCTCCTTGAGTCCAAAGAGGGCAGGATATGTGGCCTTTAGATTGCGATCATCCGAACCTACCGGCTTTCCGAGAATCTCCTGGTCTCCTTCCACATCCAGAAGATCGTCTTTAATCTGAAAGGCTAGTCCTAGAGATTCGCCGTATCTTCTCAAATGGTATAGCTCCTCATCGTTTCCCTTACCCAGCAACCCTCCTATCTCCACAGATGTCCGTATCAGTGCTCCTGTTTTGTGGCTGTGTATGAATGAAAGGGTTTCCGCATCCACCGGTCGTCCTTCCATTAATATATCCACAGTTTGGCCTCCTACCATTCCGGAGACACCCGCAGCCTTCGCAAGAAGAAAAATTGCTTCACCGAGTAAACGGGGAGATATATTTTGTATCAGCTCCGGCTTGCAAATGAGTTCAAAGGCATAGGTGAGAAGGCCATCACCTGCAAGAATGGCAACGGCCTCACCATAGATCTTGTGGCAGGTGGGCCTGCCCCTCCTCAGATCATCATTGTCCATTGCAGGAAGATCATCGTGAATTAAGGAATAAGTGTGGATGCATTCAAGAGCGCAGGCCGCGGGAAGAAGCGCCTTCTGGTCGCCACCCGCTGCCTGAGCTCCAGCAAGCAGCAAAATGGGCCGGACTCTCTTCCCACCGGACATCAGACTGTATCTCATGGCCTCAACCACCGGACCTGAAGGGCCATGCGGCTTTGGAAGCCACTTGTCCAGGGCAGAGTTAATAAGGTCCTGTTGTTTTTTCAGATATGTGCTGAGGTCAAAGGTCTTCACTATCTCCTTCCCAGGCCTTTAACATAGGCTCATTGTTTTCGTCCCGTGAAAGCTGCTGTATTCGCTTTTCTGCGTCATCTAAGCACTTGGCGCAGTATCTGGAGAGATTTATCCCATGCTCAAAGGTCTTAAGCGCTTCCTCCAAGGGGAGTTCATTTTCTTC
>CAZPBZ010000023.1:0-11773 GCA_964584765.1 uncultured Thermodesulfobacteriaceae bacterium | reverse complement strand
AAAAACTGGACAACCTGAAGTTGCTGGTACCTAAGTTGAGCGATTAGCTGTTAGCCATTAGCGTTTAGCTTTGAAAAATGGTTTAGATATCAGGTAATTCCATGCTGTTTAAAACGATTACCAAAAAAAACTTCAAAAAGATGGTCGAGGCCTTGCTGAAGGAAAACGAGGTCATCGGTCCGAAATCAAGGGATCGGGACACGGAAGGGAACAAAATTTACAGGTTCCTGAAGATCAACTCCTTTGAGGAGCTTGAGATGGACTATACTCGATCCTACTCCTCGCCCAAGAATTATTTCTTGCCTTTTAAGGAAGACCTTGCCACCTATCATTTTAATGACAAGGGATGGGAGCAAGAAATCCAATATACAACTCACCCGCGGGTAATCATCGGGATGCGGGCATGCGACATTAATGCCCTGTTAAAACTTGACCAGGTAATGTTGAAAAGTGTCTATCCTAACCCGCATTATTTTGCACGAAGGCGCAATACCCTGATCATAGGGCTCGACCATGAACCCCTGGAAGATTGTTTCTGCCGGTCAATGAATACAGACACGGTCTTTCATGGTTTTGACCTCTTTCTGACCGATATCGGAGACAGATACTTTGTAGCCATCAACTCCGATACTGCTTACATCATCTTGAACAAATTCGATGCCGGAGAGGTCACAAAGGAAGACCAGGAGCATTTCAAAACAGTAAAAAAGCAGATTAAATCAAAGTTCAAGACCCATGTTGACATTACGATCTTGCCTGAATTGATGGACCTGGAGTTTGAGTCTGAAGTCTGGAAAAAATGGGGGGATAAATGCCTGAGCTGTGGAAGTTGTGCCATGGTATGTCCAACCTGTTACTGCTACGGCATAGAAGAGGACACGGATCTGAGTTTTTCCAAAGCTACCAAGAGGAAATTTCTGTACTCCTGTAATCTCCTTGACTTTGCCGCTGTGGCCGGGGGGCATAATTTCCGCCCGGATGCGCATATTCGATTGAAGTATCGATATTATCACCAGTTCAGGGGTTTTGTAGAGGCCTTTAATCAATCACTATGTGTGGGATGCAACCGGTGCGGAAAGGCGTGCCCGGCAGAGATCAGCCCCAAGGCAGTGATTGATGATTTGATCAGGATTGAAAAAAATGAATATTAAGATCCCGGAATATGATATAAATCTGGAGCCTTTCATGACAAGGCCTCCGGATTTTAACAACAAATCCGTCCTGATGCAGACAGAAAAGGGCTTTAAGTCCGAGGTCATCAATATTGTCAAGTTAACATCTCAGGAGAAACTTTTTCAAGTAAGGATATTAGATTCTTGCAAAAGAGAAAAATTTACCTTTCTCCCCGGCCAGTTCGTGATGCTGGATCTGCCGGGATGCGGAGAGGTCCCCATATCCATTTCGAGCTCCCCGTCCAACAGGGAATTCATCGAACTCTGCATACGAAAGGCCGGCAAGGTTACAGGAATGCTCCACCGTTTAGAGCCAGGCGCAATGGTTGGAATCAGAGGACCCTTTGGAACACACTTCCCAATGCAAAAGATGGTGGGGTGCAATATCCTCTTGATCGCCGGAGGGCTGGGCATCGCCCCGCTTCGTTCTCCCATTTACTGGGTGAACGAACAGCGGTCCGCATACAAGGATATTACGATTCTTTATGGTACCAGGGAGCCCGGGCAGATTCTGTTCGATTATCAGTTTGAGGAATGGCAAAAAATTTATAACCTGAAACTTCTTACAATAATCCAGGAACCCGATGAAAATTGGAAGGGGCGGGTCGGGCTGATTACTGATTTGTTCAAAGATGTCCGGATTGATCCTGATAATACCTTTGCGATTGTATGCGGACCTCCTGTAATGTTTAAGTTCGTATGCGCATACCTCAGCGATATAGGTATTCCGCGACAGCGGATGTTTGTCTCCCTTGAGCGAAGGATGCACTGCGGCATGGGAAAGTGCTGCCGTTGCAATGTAGGTTCCACATTCACCTGTCTGGATGGGCCGGTGTTTGATTACTGGACAGTGATGAATTTAAAGGAAGCAATATAGCTCATTTATGTTAATATAATGAAATACTTAGGGATTACGCTTAAAAGGCCGAGGGTGGGATTCTTTGATTTTACCGGGTGCGAGGGATGCCAGCTCCAGATAGCCAATAAGGAAGAAAACCTGAAGGCCCTGTTTGGCCTGGTAGAGGTAGTAAACTTCCGGGAGATCTCTTCCGAGAGGCGTGACGACTATGAAATTGCCTTTATTGACGGGTGCATTACCACTGACAGTGAGGTGGCAAGGCTCAAAAAAATCCGTGAACGGGCAGGAATTCTTGTGGCAATGGGGGCGTGTGCCTGCCTGGGCGGTGTGAACAACCTGAGAAGCCGTTTTCCCCTGCCGGATGTGGTAAAAGAGGTCTATGACGGACATCCTGTAGATACCGGGCCGGTCAGGAAGGTGGCGGAAATAGTCCCTGTGGACATAGAGCTGCCCGGATGTCCTATTTCAAAACCTGAATTCGAGTGGTTAGTGCGCCATCTGGTACTCGGAATAAAGCCACAGTTTCCCAGATACCCTGTCTGCGTTGAATGTAAACAACGACTCAATTCCTGTGTGCTTGATATGGGGATGATGTGTCTGGGACCTGTTACACGCGCCGGCTGTAATGCCGTCTGTCCCCGGAACCGGCTTGGTTGTTGGGGCTGCCGCGGGCCTTCGGAAGAGGCGAACCTTGAATCGCTCATGGAGATACTCAGAGAAAAGGGATTTACAGAAGCACATATTGCAGAACGGATGAACTTTTTCAATGCATTTAGTGGAATTTTAGACAATGACCGTTAAGACAGTAAAATCGTTAAACATAGATATCAAGCATCTGTGCCGGGTCGAGGGGCACGGTGATATCAGGATCAGGATCGAAGATGGAAGGCTGGCTGAATGTACCTGGGCCGTAGTAGAGACTCCCAGGTTTTTCGAGGTAATGTTCAGGGGACTTTCCATTGAAATGGCTCCTATCCTTGCGGCCCGGATCTGCGGTATATGTTCCATTTCACATTCCCTGGCAAGCGCCAGGGCCATAGAACAGGCACTGAAGATCCAGATTCCGGAGCCGGCGCAGAAGGTGCGGCTCCTTGCCATGCATGCTGAGACGCTGCAGAGTCATAGCCTCCACCTCTTTTTTCTGGTAGCGCCTGACTTTCTCAATGTACCCAGTGCGATTCCACTAATGCAGACACATCCGGAAGTGGCTGAGACCGCGGTCAAAATAAAGGGGTTTGCCAACAGGGCCGCTGATCTTCTGGTAGGCAGGAGCACGCATCCAATAGTTATAAAGATCGGCGGTCTGACACAGATTCCACGCAAGATGCAATTGAGAGAATTGGCCAAAGACCTTGATGCTACTATCCCGTATCTGTGGAAGGCGCTTGATTTCTTCAGGGGATTCAAGATGCCGGATTTTGTCAGAGAGACTGAATTCGTATCCCTCAAGGGAGCTGGGGAATATCCATTCATTGGAGGGGATCTTGTTTCAAGCGATGGTGTTTCCAGGAAGGAAGATGAATATCTTTCCATGACAAACGAATATATTGTCGATTTCTCTACCGCAAAAATGACAAGGCTCAGCAGGGAATCTTTTGCAGTTGGTGCATTGGCAAGGTTTAACAACAACTATGATCTGTTGCACCCAAAGGCAAAAGGGGCGGCCGAGGTACTGAATTTAAGACCGGGAGTCCACAATCCATTCTTTTACAATCCGGCACAGCTTGTGGAATGCATTCACGTTGTGTATGAGTCAAAAGACCTTATCTCAGAGCTAATCGACTCGGATATCTCTGAATTTTCAAGCCATTACACTGTAAAGGAATGTGAAGGCGTGGGGGCCGTTGAGGCGCCCAGGGGGATACTCTATCATTGCTATCGGATCAACGAAGAGGGGAAAATCGAAAGTTCAGATTGCGTGATTCCTACCAATCAGAACAATGCCAACATTTATTATGATCTCAAAAAGCTGGTAGAGGAATTAGTAGCACAGGGAAAGGGCGAGGAAGAGATCGCGAATCTCTCTCAGATGCTTGTCAGGGCTTATGACCCGTGTATTTCCTGCTCGGTGCATTGATCGGTCTGAGACTTCTTGTAGCCGTTCACAGGCTCACCCATGAACATCTGAACCTTCCTCACCTGGCCTGAGCAACCGTATAACCCGTTCCAGATCCTGGACGGAATGATAGCGTATCTCCAACCTGCCGCCCCTTTTAGTCTGCACTATTTTTACTTTAGAACCAAGCCTGCGAGTCAGGTCTTCGCAAAGATTCCTGATGTCAGGATCTTCCCTTCGCACTCTCGCACATAGCCTTTTTCCTTTAGCTAATCGACGGGCCAGGGCCTCTGCCTGTCGTACGGAAAGATCTTTTTTTATTATCTGGTCTCTTAACTCCTTCCGGCTTTCAGGATCTTCCAACATCAAAATGGCCCGGGCATGGCCCATACTGAGCCGGCCATCAAGCAGGTCGGCTTGAGCATAGTCTGGTAATTGGAGAAGCCTCAGGAAGTTGGCCACAGTGGACCTTTCCCTTCCCACCCTTGAGGCCACCTGGGACTGTGTAAGTCCCAGCTCATCTATAAGCCTGCTATAGGCCATAGCCTCTTCCAGGGGATTCAAGTCCTCTCTCTGGATATTCTCAACCAGTGCCAGCTCAAGAAGTTCGTCAGGGCTCACGTCTTTTATGACAACAGGGACTGCCTTAAGCCCGGCCTTTTGGGCCGCCCTCCATCGTCTTTCGCCGACTATCAGCTCATAAACACCATCAACTTCCCAGACCACCAAGGGCTGAAGGATACCTTTCTCCTTGATGGATCCGGCAAGTCCTTCAAGGGAATCTTGATCTATATGCTTTCGTGGCTGATCAGGATTTGGCCGTATCTTTTCTATGGGGCAGAGGAAAAATCCAGGACTCTCTAAATCATATATGTCTTCTGTAGAAAGAAGGGCTCCAAGCCCTTTGCCTAATCCCCCCTTGAGCTTCATCATGACCTCCTCTGGCAGCCCAGGAACTCGCGGGCCAGGGCAAGGTAACTCTCTGCCCCCCTGGATCTCGGTTCGTATGAAAATATCGGCTTTCCATAACTCGGACTCTCACCTAATCTTACGTTTCTGGGGATAGTAGTCTTGTAAACCAAGTCCCTGAAATGTGTCCGCACCTCACGCGCGACCTGAAATGCAAGACGAATGCGGTAATCGTACATGGTGAGCAACAAGCCTTCAATATGGAGCTTGGGATTGAAGTTATGTTTCACGAGTCTTATAATCTTTATTAACTGACTCAAGCCCTCAAGGGCATAATATTCACATTGCATGGGAATAATTACGGAATTGGAAGCACTCAGGGCATTTATGGTTATCAGCCCCAGAGAGGGAGGACAATCCAATATTATATAATCAAAGGAACTCAAAGGAGCTAAAAGTTCCTTCAGTATGCCCTCCCTGTTATTACGCCCTGCCAGATCCACCTCTATTCCTACCAGATCCATATTTGAAGGAATAATGGAAAGATTGGCAACAGATGTGGGCTGTATCACTTCGGCCGTGCCGGCCAAACCAAGTATGGCGTGGTAGAGGTGTTTATCCAGCCCCTGGTGGGCAATTCCGAGACCGCTGGAAGCGTTTCCCTGGGCATCGCAATCTACAAGCAATGTAGACATCTTGAGAATGGCCAAACCTGCTGCCAGATTTACCGCGGTTGTGGTCTTGCCAACGCCACCTTTCTGGTTAGCTATACATATTATCTTGGTTTTTTGTAACGATGCTTTTGTCATTGTTTTGCATGGAATACATTATATACTATAATCGAATTCAGGAGGATTAAGCTATAGCAAAAGTTTCTGGAAACATAAAAGGCCTGACACATTCCGAGCGCCGGGACCTTGAGCGCCTCTTCCGCAGAAAAATACCCCCCGACAAGTTGTTAACCCCTGAAATAGCAAGGACCTTAACCGAGATCTCCGGCCCTATGGCCAGGCAAGTCGGGGTCATAGTAAACCGAAAAGGTATAATACGCCACGTCATCCTTGGTGATCATCATAGTATATTGATACCAGATATAAGCTTTTACCGCAGGGGGCTTGGCCGCCTAAAGGGTTTGCGGTGTATTCATACCCATTTTAATAAAAATGAAGGAATAAATACCGAGGATCTCTCGGATCTCGCCCTGCTGAGATTGGATGCCATGGTAACTATTGAGGTTAAAGATAACCTGCCGGGCCAAGTGTGTTTTGCCCACCTTCTGCCCCCCAACCCTGAAAACCAGCATTGGAAAATATTTACTTTCCGGCATCCCAGCGCTGTTGACCTGCCTTTTGGAGACTTTATTCAAGAACTTGAAACAGAAATACAGAAATCCCAGGAGGGACTGTCCCCCAGGGAAACGGAAGAGCGTGCGATTCTGGTACACGCAAGCCAACATCCCCGCCTTGAGGCAGAGCGATCTCTTGCAGAACTCGCGGAACTTGCCCGCTCATCCAATGTAGAGGTGCTGGAAAATATCTGGCAGCGTGTTCCTCGCTATAATCCCGCACACCTGCTGGGCAAAGGAAAGCTGAGGGAAATCCTGATGAAGGGCCTTTATCTGGGGGCCACCATGGTGATCTTTGACCAGGACCTCGGGGCCGTACAGCTAAACAACATTGCCAGGATGGTAGATCTCAAAGTCATAGACCGCACTCAACTGATCCTGGACATCTTTGCAAGAAGTGCCCAAAGCAAAGAGGGAAAAATCCAGGTGGAACTGGCGCAACTCCGCTACCTGCTCCCCAGGCTCCTGGGTCGAGGGACTGCCATGTCAAGGCTCATGGGAGGCATTGGAGGAAGAGGTCCGGGCGAAACCAAGCTGGAAGAGGATCGCAGGAGGGTAAAGCAGCGTATCAGCTCTCTTGAGCGGGAACTAAAGGGCCTTTCTATGGGAAGAAGAGAGAGAAGAAAGCGCAGGACCAAGGAAGCCCTCCCTGTAATTTCAATTATAGGCTACACCAATGCAGGCAAATCCACCCTTCTCAATCAACTCACCGGCAGCAAAGTCTTTGCTGAAGATCGACTTTTTGCAACCCTTGATCCAACAACACGACGTATTGCTCTCCCCGGAGCAAGAGATGTGCTGCTGGCAGATACTGTCGGCTTTATTCGACATATGCCAAAAGACCTCCGGGTGGCATTTAAGGCCACCATGGAAGAACTGGAAGACGCGCATCTTTTCTTACACGTGGTTGACGCAACCAGCCAGTATAAAAAAATGGAGATAATGGCAGTCGAACAGATTCTGAAAGAAATGGACCTGTTAACAACTCCAAGGATACTGGTCTATAATAAAATAGACCTGTTGGAAGAAGATACCCCTGCTTCCAATCCCGAAGCGGTTTATATCTCTGCGGTAACCAAAGAGGGTATTGACAAGCTTATTGAGATGTTGGCTGAGCTCACACCTTATAGTAATCCTTATACCAGGCAATGAACCTTGGAATCCCCTCCTCCAGGGTGGTACCTGGCTTAAACCCTACGTCTCTCATCAAGTCATCAATATTTGCATAGGTGGCCGGCACGTCCCCTGGCTGCAAGGGCAACAGATTCTTCCGGGCCTTCTTTCCCAGGCATTCTTCTATTATCTCAATAAAACGCAACAACTCCACCGGCTGGTTGTTCCCAATATTATAGAGCTTGTACGGCACGTAGCTTGAACTCGGATCCGGTGCATCACCAGTCCAGTCGGGATTGGGTTCGGCAGGTCTGTCCAGGACCCTTACCACCCCCTCAACAATGTCATCTACGTATGTAAAATCCCGGCGCATTTTACCGTGGTTGAACACATCTATTGGACGATCTTCTAATATGGCATTTGTGAACAAAAAGAGGGCCATGTCAGGTCTTCCCCACGGCCCGTAAACAGTAAAAAAACGAAGCCCTGTACAGTGCAGACCATACAGATGGCTGTATGTGTGGGCCATTAGCTCGTTGGCCTTTTTAGTAGCGGCATAGATGGACACCGGATGGTCCACATTGTCATGGACACTGAAAGGCATTCTGGTGTTTGCCCCATATACAGAACTGGACGAGGCAAAGACTAAGTGCTTGACATTATTATGCCGGCAGCCCTCAAGGACATTCATAAAACCCACCAGGTTTGAATCCACATAGGAATGAGGGTTTATTAGGGAATAGCGCACGCCTGCCTGGGCTGCCAGATTGATTACTCCATCAAACTTCTCTGCCACAAAGAGTTCTTCCATTGCCGCCCTGTCCGACAGGTCTTTCCACACTGATTTGAAATTAACATGTGGTGTAAGCCGGGAAAGGCGTGCCTCCTTGAGAACCGGATCATAGTAGTCGTTCATGTTATCAAGACCTACGACTTCTCTCCCCTCCTCCAGAAGTCGGCCGGAAAGGTGATATCCTATGAATCCGGCAGCACCTGTAATCAGTATCTTTTTCATTGTATGAGATGATTTAGCAATCATTCAATAATCCTCCAATAATCCTCCAGAACGAACCACTACTCAACCGTCACACTCTTTGCCAGATTACGTGGCTGATCCACATCACATCCCCGTGCCACAGCTATTTCATAGGCCAATAACTGTAAAGGAATGGTATAAAGGAACGGATTGATGTCAGGATCCTCTGGTCTGGGCACTGATACAACATATTGTGCGATCCGGGAAATGCCTTCATCACCCTCTTCTCCAAGGGCGATAATAATACCACGCCTTGATTTTACCTCTTCCATGTTGCTAAGCACCTTCTCATAGACATGATCACGGGGGGCCAGGGCTACCACCGGCATATTTCTGTCAATCAAGGCTATGGGACCGTGTTTCATTTCCCCTGCTGCATATCCCTCGGCATGGATGTAAGAAATCTCCTTAAGCTTAAGGGCCCCTTCAAGGGCAATAGGAAAATGAATGTCCCTGCCAAGATATAAAAAATCCCTGTAACTGTAAAAGATGTCTGCCAACTCCATGGTCTGCTGATGCCACGAGACGAGGCCCTCTTCCAGTAACCCGGGAACAGTTATTAGAGCTGAAATTTTGCTGCTGATATCTCCCATGGCAAGACTACCTCTGACCTGGCTTAGATAAAGCGCAAGGACATAAAGGGCTGAAAGCTGACTGGTAAAGGCCTTGGTTGAGGCAACCCCGATTTCAGGTCCGGCATGGGTGTAAACCGTACCGTCTGACTCCCTGGTTATGGTACTCCCCACCACGTTGCAAATAGCTATTACAGGTGAATCCAACTCCTTGGCCATGCGAAGCCCTGCCAAGGTATCAGCCGTTTCTCCTGACTGGGAAATCGGAACTGTGAGCACAGTCTTATCCAATATAAGGTGCCTGTAACGAAATTCAGAAGCAAGGTCCACTTCTACCGGCAGACCCGCCCATTTTTCTATCCAGTATTTTGCTACAAGTCCTGCATGCCAGGATGTGCCGCAGGCAAGAAGCACGACCCTCCTGAGGCCATTTATCAAATCAGGAGACAGTTCTATTTCAGGCAGGCTAACTTTTCCGAGCTCCGGCATCATGCGACCGCGGTAAGTATTCAGCACAGCCTGGGGCTGTTCGTAAATCTCCTTTAACATAAAATGTTTATATCCGGCCTTTTCCGCCATGGTCGCATCCCAGGAAATGGTCTGAGGGACCTTCACTACTAGCTTGCCGTTATCTATGCGCCTCACCTCGGCACCGTTTCTGGACAGGGTGGCCATCTCCCCATCATCCAGAAAGATTACATCACGCGTATAGGGCAAGAGGGCGGGTATGTCCGAGGCCAGAAAACACTCATTGTCTGCAAGCCCCAAGACCATGGGGCTTTGCTTTCGCGCGGCAACCAATATGTCGGGATTGCCCTGCCATAGCACGCCTATGGCATAGGCGCCATTAACCTCCACCAGGGCATCCCTGACAGCCTGGACCAGATCTCCATTCAAATGCTTTTCAATAAGGTGCGCCAGGACCTCGGTATCTGTCTCTGATTTGAAGATATGGCCCTCATCCTGGAGCTGTTGGCGAAGGGCATAGTAGTTTTCAATAATTCCGTTGTGAACCACTACCAGGTTCCCGGTACAGTCTGTGTGAGGATGGGCATTGGCCTCGGTGGGTTCTCCATGAGTAGCCCAGCGTGTATGGCCCACCCCAATGGAACTTGGTACATCCCGGATACCGTCCAATAACAGGTCCAGCTTGCCCAGCTTACCTTCACTCCTGATGCGGAGGACAGACCCCTCGTGGATATACGCCACCCCGGCCGAATCATAGCCCCGGTATTCCAGCCTCCGGAGGCCATCTAAGAGTATCGGCAATACGCACCTGTGACCAATATAACCTACTATGCCGCACACGTATCCTCCCTATCTTCCGTTCAGAAACCAGAACTAGCAGGCCCCCTTCCTTGCTGCAATCACCCAAAACGTACGCCACAGAATTTTAAGATCGTCTTGAAGACGCCACTCATCAATGTATTGAAGGTCAAGCTTGACCACTTCATTGAAGTCATCAATCCTGCTGCGGCCTGAGATTTGCCACAATCCGGTTATCCCGGGTTTAATGGAAATTCGTCTACGGTGCCAGTCATCATACTGCGCTACCTCTTCGGGTGTCGGCGGCCTGGTGCCTACCAAGCTCATCTCTCCTTTGAACACGTTCCAAAACTGAGGAAATTCATCCAAAGACGTCTTTCGCAAAAATCGACCTACTTTAGTAACCCGAGGATCATCAGTCATTTTGAACATAGGACCCTGCATCTCGTTATTTTCCAATAGTTCGGCTTTGCGGGCTTCTGCATCTACATACATTGAACGAAACTTATAAAGAAAAAAAATTCTTCCGTGCATGCCCACCCGCTTTTGCCTAAAAAGGATAGGTCCTGGAGAATTTAACTTTATGGCTAAGCCCAGAATGGGATACAAGACAGCAAAACAAAACAAAGTGCCTATGCCTCCAACAAAGATGTCAATAAGGCGCTTGTAAAAAAGCCCCGACATATCCAGTTTCAGGGAATAACGACACAATAATGGGACCCCTTGCAACACTTCCAATCTTAAAGACGTACCTTCAGGATCGAACATGGCTGGAACAATGCGTACGCTCACACCAATGCGCTCGCATATTTCAATGTAAGGTTGTAAAGAACGAGGGCGATCAGGCGGAACGGCAAAAAAGACATCATCTACCCGATTATCCAAAATCACATCTCTAAGATCCTCTATTGTCCCCAGGATGGGAACAGAAGAAGAACCCTGAGAATCGGAATTCGTCTGATCCTCATCCCTTAACAAGCCGACAATTCGATGGCCCCAGCTCTGCTGTTTCTGTAAAGCGTCGACGACCCGTAAAGAACGCATTCCATTACCTACAAGCAAAATTCGGCGCAGATGAAAACCCCGACTGGCAAGCATCCCTATGACACCAAGCATTAAGCCTTTGTCAATAATGGCAAAAACCAGGAGCACAATGGCAAAAACAAAAAGATACTGCCTAGAAACACCAAAACCATGAAAGAAAAACAGGCCGGTGCTGATAACGACAAATAGAATAATCAAGGCTTTTGTGAGACGGACCAGGATAGGCCAAAATGAATCCTCTCGCCGGTCAGAATAAAAACCAACGTGCGCAAGAATAGCATTATTTAGGAAAAAAGTGAGAATGATAAAACCAGCGAATTCATACTCGCGTAGTAACCAAGTTCCGTTAAAATAACTCAGATAAATCCAACGCGAGAAATAGGCTGCAAATATTACCACCA
>CAZPBZ010000022.1:0-12273 GCA_964584765.1 uncultured Thermodesulfobacteriaceae bacterium | reverse complement strand
GATTCCAGGTCCGGCTAAATCGGCTTTCAGATCTGACATAATGCTCTCCTTCTATTATTACGATTACACTGCAAAAACCTTGAAAGGCGTAACCTTAATTACTAAATCAAAATCTTAATTTTCGCACTTTTTTTAAATTAAGTTTCAAGGGGGCTACAAAGGGCAAAGGGGTCCAAAGGATTCGCCGAACAGACACACCCACACAGGAGCAGAAGGAACATCAGGCTTTTTGAAAAATGGGGATTTCACTGCGCTGGGAAAATGACAAAATAGGGCGGTGAAACTAAATGTCACCGCCCTTTTCTTATTTAAATTCCGAGTTCCTTTTCTTTTTCGGCCACTATCAGTCTGGTTTTGACTGCAGTGTCAGGTGTGAGGCTCATTGAGTCTATGCCGCATTCAACCAGAAATGCCGCAAAATCAGGGAAGTCACTTGGGGCCTGGCCGCATATGCCGATCTTGCACCTTGCCTTTTTGGCAGTATCAATGACCTGTCTGACCATACGTTTTACTGCCTCGTTTCGTTCATCATAGATGTGGGATACGAGTTCAGAGTCGCGATCAAGCCCGAGGATAAGCTGTGTAAGGTCATTCGATCCTATGGAGAAACCATCAAAGACCTCGGCAAACTGATCTGCAAGGATGACGTTGCTCGGGATCTCGCACATGACATAGACCTCAAGGCCGTTTTCACCCTGAACTAGGCCATGCTTTTTCATGACTTCAATGACTTGCTTGCCCTCTTTAACAGTACGGCAGAATGGGATCATGACCTTTACGTTCGTAAGGCCCATGTCGTTGCGCACTTTCTTGAGCGCCTCGCACTCCAGGGCAAAGGCAGGCTCAAAGGCCTCTGCATAGTAACGGGAGGCGCCGCGCCACCCGATCATCGGATTGCTTTCAACAGGCTCATACTGGTGTCCACCGATCAAATTGGCGTATTCGTTGCTTTTGAAATCCGACATGCGCACTATGACATCGTTAGGATAAAAACCTGCTCCAATGGTAGCCACACCCTGGGCCAGGGTATCTACAAAAAACTTGGACTTGTCATCATAGGCGGCAGTTTTTGCGTCAATGGCCTCTATCACTTCTGCAATCTCTTGATCAGATGCGGCCTTTTCCTTTAGTTCCGCATAGTTGAGCAGGGCAAGGGGATGGATACCTATGTGGGAGTTGATGATAAATTCAAGGCGCGCAAGCCCGACTCCTTCGTTAGGGATCTGCCTTTGGGTAAATGCCTTATCTGGAATCCCGACATTCATCATGATGTGTGTCTTGGTCTTGGGCACCTCACTGAAATCAATGCGCTCGATTTCAAAATCCAGGAGGCCCTCATAGATCCGCCCCTTTTCACCTTCGGCGCAGGACACCGTGACATCCTGACCTGCAGACAACTTATCAGTGCCGTCCTCGGTGCCAACAACGCAAGTGATGCCAAGTTCCCTCGACACTATAGCTGCATGGCAGGTGCGTCCGCCCCGGTTCGTGACTATGGCCGATGCGATCTTCATGATGGGCTCCCAGTCCGGATCGGTCATATCGGTAACCAGTACCTCTCCTTCCTTGAATTCCAGAATCTTACTGGCGTCTTTAATAATATTGACCTTTCCTTGGCTTATCTTGGCACCAACGGCCTTTCCAGTGGCCAGAACTTCTCCGGTCTCTTTAAGGCGATAGGTCTCCATGAAGTTTTTGTCCTTCTGGGAATGGACCGTCTCAGGTCTGGCCTGAACGATAAAAAGCCCACCTGTGCCGACTTTATCCCCGTCACCGTCCTTGGCCCATTCGATGTCCATAGCCTTGCCATAGTGATCCTCTATGATGCATGACCATTTGGCCAGGGTAACCAGTTCGTCATCTGAGAGGACAAAGTGGTGACGCTCTTCGTCTGAAGTGCTTACATTTTTTACCGGATTTTTGGGATCACTGGTATAAATCATCTTTTTCTGTTTAAGCCCAAGTCTTTTGCTCACTACCGGGCTATAACCTGCTTTCATCGTGGGTTTGAAGACATAAAACTCATCGGGGTTTACTGCGCCCTGGACCACGTTTTCACCCAGGCCCCAGGCCCCGGTAATGTAAACAACATCCTCAAAGCCGCTCTCGGTGTCTATAGTAAATATGACTCCGGCGCTGGAGCTGTCACTGCGAACCATCTTCTGGACTACTATGGAGAGATAGACATCGAAATGCCCGAATCCCTTGTCCTGGCGATAGGAAATGGCCCGGTTGGTAAACAGGCTGGCAAAGCAGCGCTGGCAGGCATCAAGGAGTTGCTCCGGCCCCCTGATATTGAGATATGTCTCCTGCTGCCCGGCAAAGGATGCGTCAGGGAGATCCTCGGCAGTAGCTGACGATCTTATGGCAACATCGACATCCTTGCCGTAAATCCTTTCCATCATGGAATATGAGTCCTTGATAACCTTCTCCAGGTCCTCAGGAAACTTGCCATTTAGAATTATGTTCCTGACTTTTTCCCCTCTTTTGCCGAGATCAGCAATATCGTGGGTATCCAATCCATCGAGAGCATCCCATATGGCCTGCTCGATACCAGCCTCTTTCAGGAGATGTTTGTATGCTTCAGCCGTGATGGCAAAGCCGTTCGGCACCATCACACCCTTTTCAGTAAGATGCCTATACATTTCGCCGAGAGACGCATTTTTCCCACCCACCAAAGGTACGTCTTTGATCCCAATTTCGTTGAACCAGAGAATAAATGGCGTATCATTCATAACTATGCTCCTTGCTTTTAACGTCAGTTTTGGCTCTGCCTGTCTTCCATGTTCTCTTCCTTACGTGCCTATAGCAGCCAGTTTGTGCTTTATTTAAGTCGGCACAAGAGGTATGTTTTTCATAAATGGTTCTTTCCTTTTGTTGCTCGGCAGAATAGTGTAACAAAAAACGTCATGTAATAATATCTGCCAACATAATAAGCTGTTTGTCAACCCTTAAGTAAAATTTTGTCTTCGTGGTAAAATTTTCTTTGCAATTCTGACTGATTCAAAAAGCGCAATTTGTGACCGTGTAGAGTATATTATATATAAGTCTCAAAGAAAGGGGAACTACATCATGAAAAAACTGAGCAAAATACTTGTGACGTTTTGTGTGTTGATTGGTGTAGTGCTGGTTGTGCTGTCGCTTTTTGTACATTTCTATCTGACCGAAGACCGTGTAAAGGCCCTGGTAATTCCCCAGGCGGAAAAGGCCCTGGGCAGAACTGTCCGGATCGGTGGAATCAACGTGGGCCTTTTCAGTGGCATCACTGTGAAAGACTTTACAGTGAAGGAAACGGACGGTTATACTGATTTTGTTAGTACAAAAGAATTTGTGTTGCGCTATGACCTCTTACCCCTGCTCCAGAAGAAGATAGTAGTGAGCAAAGTACGCCTTGATGCCCCGTATGTACGGGTATCTCGCGACAAGGATGGGCTTTTTAATTTCGAGACGCTGGCAGTGTTAGCCAAGGCTGAGCTTGAAAAACCTGTTGGCGAAGACACAGGAAAGCCTGTATCAGCCGCCCTTCCCCTGGCCCTCACTGTGAATGAGGTGACTGTTGATAATGCGCAATTCGTTGTCCGCGATGCGCTCAAGGAGATTCCCGACACAGACGTAAAGGCCGACCTCAAGGTCTCTTTAGATCTCGGCCGTGATCTGGCATCGCTGCGATATCGAGGAAATCTGCGTTTTGACGCAGATGCCGAATATGGAGAACTCAGGCCCCATGTTTTTGGAAACAGCGATTTTGATCAGGACCGGCTGGGCTACACAGTGGACGTCAGCCTGGAAAAGGAGCGGATCCGCTTAAGCGGAGAGGTGAAAAACTATGCAAAGGTGCCTGACATCCGGTTGGACGTAGTAAGCGATGCCATTAATATTGACCATCTTCTTGCCCTTGCAGCAGGTCTGCCTGCGGCATCTCAAAATGGGGGAAAAGGGACTTCTAAAGACGTAAAAACAACTTCCCCCGCTGCCCCTGGAGCAGCGTTGCCTTCTGGTCTCAAGGCTGCAGGAGAGATCAAGATTGGTCAGACCCTGTACAAAGGGCTTGTAGTGAAGGACTTCTTGCTTGAATACGGCCTTGATAAGGGCGTATTAACTGTGAAAGATCTCTCCACCAAGGTGGCTGATGGACAGGTACGCAGCAAAATAAAAGTGGATCTTAACAAGCCCAGCCTGGCATACGATGGACAATTTGATGTGGAATCCGTTAATGTAGAGCGGCTGCTGGCATGCCTGGCACCAGGGGTCAAAGACATGATCTCCGGTGCATTGCAGTCACATTTAACCTTTTCCGGAGCCGGTACTGAATGGCCCAAGCTCCGCAACGCCCTGATTGTTGACGGCACATACGGCCTTCATGACGGGCGGGTTAGTAATACTCCTGTTACCGTGGCAGTAGCCAAACTACTTGGGCTTGATGAACTTAACAACATGTCCTTTGAAGACCTCGATGGTTCACTCCATATTATCAAGGGACAGGTGGCTCTTAAGACCAGGATGACCGGCAAGGATGTCAATGCTAAAGCCAAGGGGACCGTTGGCCTTGACGGCAAGCTGGATTTACCGATCAGCCTGCGTTTTTCCCCGGAGTTGAGTGAAAAGCTTAGAAAGCGTGTTTCAGTGGCCAAATACCTTGCGGATGAAACGGGTGAGACAGAGATCCGCCTCAAACTTGCTGGCACTGTGACACGTCCGTATCCCACCCTGGATACAGCAGAAGTGCAGAAAAAGGTAAAAGAGACCATTAGCAAAAAGGCCATAGAGGAACTAGGTAAGGCCCTTTCAGGAAAAAAGAAGGACAAGGATGCCAAACCGGATGCTGCAAATGAATTAATAAAGGGCATCTTTGGACAATGAAACTCCCTGTTGCCCCATAAATCCAGTGCATTGCATATTGGTCTTTTCTGACAGGATGAACAGGAGTTACATGATTTTCATTTATCCTGATTATCCAGTTGATCCTGTCAAAAAAATGGAAATTCTTATATAATGGCATACACAACAACATACTGCAGTTGGTGATTCAGAAACGGTCTGCAATTCCAAATCGGTTTAGATGTATCTTTCAGGATATGTGGCAAATTTTTCTACAGTCCGTAATTTTGATTACTACTATTTATGTCGGCCTTGCCGCTTTCCTGTTTTTTACCCAATCACGCATGATCTATTTTCCTACCAGTGAGATAGTCGCAACACCGGATCAAATCGGTTTATCGTACAAATCCGTTTCCTTTAAAGCCCCGGATGGAGTCAAACTCTCGGGCTGGTTAATCCCGGCTGACTCGCCAAGAGGTGTGGTCATATTCTGCCATGGTAATGCAGGCAATATCTCCCACCGCCTTGAGTCTATAGAGATATTCCACCGCCTTCAACTCAGCACCTTTATCTGTGACTATCGGGGCGATGGGACAAGCGAAGGCACTCCTTCAGAAGAGGGTAGTTATCTCGATGTGAAAGGGGCATGGAACTACCTGATTGAGCATGAGGGATTAGGTCCGTCTGATATTATTCTTTTTGGACGATCCCTTGGAGGCGCCGTGGCCGCATGGTTAGCCGGGGGACATTTGCCCAAAGCCCTTATTGTTGAATCTACTTTTACTTCAGCTCCGGATTTGGCTGGAGAGCTGTATTTTTATTTGCCTGCAAAATTGCTTTGTAGATACAAGTACAACGCCCTGGCTGCCATCAGGAAAGTTCAATGTCCGGTTCTCATAGTCCATAGTTCAAAAGACGAGATCGTTCCCTTCAGGCATGGGCGCAAGCTCTTCGATGCGGCTAATGATTCCAGGGTTTTTCTTGAAATTTCAGGAAGTCACAATGAAGGATTTATCACATCTGGCAATGTTTACCTGAACGGGCTCAAGGCCTTTCTTGATCAAGTTGATAGGAACACATTTTAATTACAAAACCCCATCAGCCACATCCAGGGCTCATTTCAATGGACAGTATTGTGCATCCCTGGATGATCCCCATTCGACTGATCTTTTTCCCATGGCTCCTCATGCCAATCGCAAAAAGCGATTTCCTATCAGTTCAGCTTGCGCAGCCGAATGGCAGCCGGGGTCACCTCCACTATTTCGCCGTCGTTGATAAAGGCAATGCAGTCCTCGAGGCTCAGGTGATGTGGCGGAGTGAGAATTACGTTTGTATCCGAACCTGCGGCCCGGATATTGGTCAATTTCTTGCCCTTGGCCGGGTTTACCACCAGGTCGCCGGCCCGGCAATGCTCACCGATGATCTGACCACCGTAGACCTTGACCCCAGGGCCCAGAAAGAGGCAACCCCGCTCCTGCAGGTTGAAGAGGGCGTAAGCCACCGTCGTGCAGGTCTCCTTGGCCACAAGCGCGCCTCTGCTGCGATTTAATATCTCGCCGGCAAAGGGACCGTAACCGGCAAAGACATAGTTCATCACACCCATGCCCTTGGTATCGGTAAAAAATTTACTACGGAAGCCGATAAGCCCACGTGTCGGTATCTTGTAGACCAGCCGGATCATATCGTTGCGGCGGCCCATCTCCAGCATCTGCCCCTTCAGCATGCCCAGTTTTTCAATAACCGGTCCCTGATATTGTTCATCCACATCAATGGTCAATTCCTCGTAGGGTTCCTGGAGTTGGCCGTGTTCTTCCTTCATGATGACTTGGGGCCGGGTTGCCTGGAACTCGTATCCCTCGCGCCGCATCCTTTCGATAAGAATCGAAAGGTGCAGCTCCCCGCGGCCCGAGACCTTAAACCCGGCGCCGGCTCCCAGGGATTCCACGCTGAGGGCGACGTCAGCCATGGTCTCCCGGAACAGGCGTTCCTCCAAGTGGCGTGAGGTGGCAAATTTGCCTTCCTGGCCGGCGAAGGGAGAAACGTTGGGGATGAAATGCATCGCGATGGTGGGCGGATCTATATTGGTGAGCGGCAGGGGTCGAGGATTGTCTGGGTCGGTGAAGGTAACGCCCACAGTGATGTCATCCATGCCGGCCACAGCCACAATCTCTCCTGCGCTGGCCGCCTCGACCGGTACTTTCCTGTCCAGCTCAAACCGGAATATCTTGGTGATGCGGGCCGGCGCCAGGCTGCCGTCCCGCTTTGCTACCACGATATTTTGATTGATATTCACGGAGCCGTTCACCACCTTGCCTGTGCCGAGCTTGCCCAAATAAGGGGAATAATCAATGGCATTCACCTGTAGCTGGAGCACGGCCTCAGGGTCACCGGTTGGCGGCGGGATATGGGCAATGATTTTTTCAAAGAGCGGCACCATGGAAGCACCGTCAACCGGGTCGTCCGGATCGTCGAGGGCATACCCTGCCTTGGCCGAGGCAAAGACCACCGGGAAATCGAGCAATTCGTCCGAGGCATCCAGCTTGGCGAAAAGATCGAATACCTGGTCCACGGCCCAGTGCGGCCGAGCCGCGGGTTTGTCAATCTTATTGATCACTACCAGCACTGGAAGCGGGATAGCCAGGGCCTTTTTCAGCACAAAATAAGTCTGTGGCATCGGGCCTTCCTGTGCATCCACCAAGAGCAGGCAGCCATCCGCCATGCGCAGCACACGCTCAACCTGACCTCCGAAATCGGCATGACCGGGGGTGTCGACGATATTGATCACATAATCCCGGTACCTGAAAGAACCGTTCTTGGCGACTATTGTGATGCCGCGTTCCCGCTCCAGGTCCATGGAATCCATGAACCGTTCGGCCATGGCCTGGTTGTCGCGGAACATGCCGCTCTGCTTAAAAAACTGGTCGACAAGGGTAGTCTTACCATGATCGACATGGGCAATAAGCGCTATGTTTCTAATCAATTTCTGGTCCATTCGTCCACCTTACCTATATAACGTTCAATCCTGGAAAGCTCATTGAATTCCTTTGACGACGCAAAGCGGCATGGCATGCCGCATCGAGTAGCGCAAAAACGCCATCCTTCAACTTGGCTCAAGTCCTGACAGGGTTGCTGTATGGATTGATGAAAGCAATGGAGGGGTCAGTGATCTATGAGAACTCAATGGCAGGACGTACCGGAAACCGTGCCCAGAAGGCCCCACCACCATAGTGTTAAGCAGTCAAATTACTAAATTTAATATAATAACAACATAGAAAATAACAACATATTTTTCCTTTACCTCTTGACTGATGACATTGCAAGAACGTCGGTCTTTTGATATCATTAAGGATATTCCAGGAGCAAGCAAGATGCAGGATTTCCGGGGAACGAGGCGTGACTATTCGGGCGCTGTTATTATGCGGAGGTTGAGCGGGCGCTGCATGGGGAGTTGCAAAAGGTATCAAGCGGGAGGATTTGTACCCGGAGGAGAGGACATAAATGGGTTTTCGTGAGACCAAAGAGTCGGTTACGCAGCCGGTCAGGCATCCCACCATATATGAATCGCCGGTTCGATTGTTGATTGTTATCGTTTTGTCGGCGTTTGTTTCCGAAGCATTGGTGATGATAGCGCTCCGCTTTATATTTTTGCCGCCATGGTGGGAAGTGATTTTTGATTCCTCGCTTCTGGTCATCCTTATTTCCCCCATGCTTTATCTCTTTTTGTTTCGGCCCTTGATCCTTCATATCGGTGACCGAAGGCTAGCGGAGGAGGAGACTGTGAGGGCGCTTATGGAGTTGGAGCAGATCTTTGATACGGCGGCGGACGGGATGCGGCTCGTCGACAAGGATTTCAACGTACTTCAAGTGAACGAGACGTTTGCGGGCATGGCAGGCGTGGAGAAGGATGAAGTGGTCGGCAGGAAGTGCCATGAGGTCTTTGGCGGCCCTTTGTGCCACACGCCCGATTGTCCGCTTATCCAAGTTCTTCACGGTGAACAACGGGTTGAACTGGAAATGGAGAAGCATCGCGAGGATGGCACCACGACATCCTGTATCTTGACCGCGACACCATTCAGGGATCCGGGTGGTCGGCTTGTCGGGATCGTTGAAGATTTCAAGGATATATCGGATCGCAGGCAGTGGGAAGAAAAGCTGCGCGAGAGTGAGGCGGAGAAGCAGGCGATTCTTGATGCCTCGGTGGATGTAATCATACAGACGGATTCCGACATGAGACTCGTCTGGGCCAACAAGAGGGCCGGGGAAATAGCCAACAAGACTACACAGGATTTCATAGGGCACAATTGTCACAAGTTTCTCAGAGACAGCGATACCTTATGTGACGGTTGCCCGTGTGTTAAGGCCTTGAAGTCAGGAAAGATAGAGCAGGGTACTTTGTATTATCCAGCCAGTGAAGGAGCAAATGAATCTTATTGGGATGTCTTTGGTGTCCCGCTTACTGGTGAAGATGGCAAAATCGCCGGGGTTATCGAGATTGCGCGGGATATGACGGAAAAGGTTAAGGCGGAAGATGCGCTGATTCAGGCAAAGGAGGACTGGGAGAATACATTTGATGCCATAACCGACATGGTGATGCTCCTGGACAGCCAACACCGCATCATCCGCGCAAATGAGGCCACGGCCAAGGCGCTTGGTACCACCAAGGGGGACCTGGTCGGGAAGAAGTGTTATGAGGCGGTTCACAACCAGGAGTACACGATCGCAGGGTGTCCCTTGATTTCCACCATGAAGACCTCAAAGCCGTGCACTAGGGAGATACACGAGGCCTGCGGCGGAAGGACCTACTTGTGCTCCACGTCTCCTATATTCGATGACAAAAAAACGCTGCGGGGCTACACCCATAGTCTCAAGGATATTACCGAGTCAAAGCGGATCGAAGCCCAACTCCAGCAGGCACAGAAGATGGAGGCGATAGGCACCCTCGCGGGCGGGATAGCCCATGATTTTAATAACATTCTTCAGGCGATCTCCGGTTACATGGAGCTCTTGATTGCCAGAAAGTCCAAAGACGATCCGGATCGCAGATACCTGGATCCAATAAGCAAGGCAGTGGTTCGGGCCTCCGAGCTCGTCCAGCGGCTGTTGGTGTTCAGCCGGAGGGTGGAAAGCAAACTGAGGCCAGTCGATCTCAATGCGGAGGTCGTACAGGTACAGAAGCTTCTTGCAAGTATGCTTCCCAAGATGATTGATATGGAACTTGATTTGGCCGATGATTTGAAGACTGTCTTTGCAGATTCGGTGCAGATCGAGCAGATCCTGATGAATCTCGGTGTGAACGCCCACGATGCCATGCCCGAAGGCGGCAAGCTCGTCTTTAAGACGAGGGCTGTCACCCTGGATGCACAGTTCTGCAACACCCATCTCGGGGCAAGGCAGGGCGACTATATCAGGCTGACCGTCCAGGATACCGGTTGCGGTATCGACAAGGAGACAATGGAGCATATATTCGAGCCCTTCTATACCACCAAGGAGGTGGGGAAGGGGACCGGGCTCGGTCTGGCGATGGTATACGGTATCGTGAAGAACCATGGGGGCTATATCGATTGTACGAGTGTGCCCGGCAAGGGGGCGGCCTTCGATATCTATTTCCCGGTATCTGATAAGGCTGACAAGTCATGGCTGGAGCCTTTGGAGGGAGAAAAGGCTGTTTTGGGCCGGGGCGAGATCATCCTCCTGGTAGATGACGAGAAGAGCCTGCTCGACCTTGGACGGGATATGCTCGAGGAAAGCGGGTATGTCAGCCTGGTGGCCGAAAGTGGAGAAGATGCCATCGATATCTACAAGAGGGAAAAGGCAAGGATAGATCTGGTCATCCTGGACCTAGCCATGCCGGGCATGGGGGGATACAGGTGTTTTGAAGAGCTCCGTGCCTTAGATCCAGGGCTCAAGGTGGTTGTGACAAGCGGCTACGCCTCTGGCAACGGGGACCCGGAGAAAACCCTCGAATCGAGTGGGACCGCGTTTGTGCACAAACCCTATCGGTTGGCAGATATGCTAAAGACGGTGAGGGGGTTGCTGGATGCGGCTTCGACTTGAGGCCCGGTGACCGCCTGTTACTTGACGGCCTGGCGCGGTTTAAGGTCTCTGGGATCAGCTGTCTCTCATCACTCAAGTCAGTCCCTGGAATTAAACTAACCCCCGTCCCCCTGATGGTAGAGACAGATAATCAAAAATGGTAAATTTCTTGGCTATAGGAGCTATATTAGGCCTATCAGCAGGTTTTGCCCCAGGACCACTTCTTGCCCTTGTAATTTCTGAAACTCTTCAACACAATATAAAAGCTGGTTTTAAGGTAGCTCTTGCTCCAATTATCACTGACTTGCCAATTATCATTATAACTTTATTTATATTGGTAAAGTTGTCCAATTTTCATAACGTGTTAGGAATTATTTCATGCATGGGTGGTTTTTTTGTCTTATATTTGGGTTACCAAAGTATACGTACGAAAGGAATAGAACTGAACTCTCAGGGGATTAGGCCCAACTCATTGACAAAAGGAATATTAGCCAACGTCTTAAATCCTCATCCTTATCTATTCTGGTTTAGTGTCGGGGCGCCAACAGTAACCAAAGCAATGAACCAAGGCATCTTTGCTCCCCTTGCTTTCATCGGCAGTTTTTATGCCTTGCTTGTTGGATCAAAAATTGTGATAGCTTTATTAGTTGGCAAGTCCAGATCATTTTTAGTCGGCAATGCATACATCTACATAATGCGTTTTCTTGGTTTATTATTATGTATATTAGCAATTGCTCTTTTTCGTGACGGCCTGAAACTATTAGCAATTCCATAAAGTCTAAGGAGACAAGTAAAAATAAGTTGTACAGATTGCGCTGATTTAAACGTTTGGAGATATTGGTATGCATATTAAGAGAGTCAATCTTTATCCCGAAAAATTCCCTACAACAGAACACTATCCTTTTAACCTGAACATTTTTCATGAGACAAAAAGCATTTTGTTCGATTCGTCAGTGACATTCTTCGTAGGAGAAAATGGAACCGGAAAATCGACTTTGCTTGAAGCCATAACCCATAAATGCGGCATATATATATGGGGATGCATTGAGAGAAAACGCTTGAAAGTCAACTTATATGAGAAAAGGCTGTATGAGGCTATTGATGTCGAATGGACTGATGGTCCTGTACACGGGTCATTTTTTGCATCCCAGGTATTCCGGAACTTTGCCCAAATATTGGATGAATGGGCAGCAGCAGATCCTCGATCACTTGAGTATTTTGGGGGGAAATCGTTACTGACTCAATCCCACGGCCAGTCCCTCATGTCGTTTTTCAAGGCTCGCTACAAAATAAAAGGGATTTACTTTATGGACGAACCAGAGACAGCTCTCTCACCGAAAAGCCAACTGGATTTGCTTGCGGTGCTCAAGGACATGAGCCAGGCCGGGCACGCCCAATTTCTCGTCGCCACTCATTCTCCAA
>CAZPBZ010000021.1:0-12978 GCA_964584765.1 uncultured Thermodesulfobacteriaceae bacterium | reverse complement strand
AGGACTTCTTTGTTACCAGAGAGCGTATACGTCAGATAGAGGCAAAGGCACTGAGAAAGTTGAGACATCCCAGCAGAAGCCGGGGGTTGAGGAGCTTTGTAAAAAGTTAATTTGTAAGCGTTTACAGGGCACCGCATCTGCTTTGTTGTCGGGCACTTGAAGTACAGGGAGTACGTCTGCGTACCCTCCGCCTCGCATCTGCAGTACCCTGTAAACGCTTACAGTTCGGTGAGTTTTGGTTACTCCTTGATACAATTGTAAATATTTAGATAATGATCTGCGGGATGGTTCCAGGAATAATCATATCGCATCCCATTAATCATCAGTTCCCGAAAATATTTGGGATAGATATACCAAAGGCCTATGACCCGTTTCAGAGCGGACTCAAGCCCTTGATTATTAAAATAATTAAACACGTAGCCATTACGTTCATAATATGGTTTTTGGGCGTAATCCGCGTCAAAAACTGTGTCTGCCAATCCGCCGGTATTTCGAACAATGGGAACTGTTCCATATTTCATGGCGATCATCTGTGTCAGGCCGCACGGTTCAAATGCGCTTGGCATGAGAATCATGTCGGCACCTGCATAAATCAGATGGGCCAATTCCTCATTATATGAGATTTCAAGGTGGCAGTCCGGATTATCATTCAAATAGTGCTTTAGCCACAAAAAATCATTATTGGTAGCTGGTTCAGGACTCGACCCTAACAGGACAAACTGGCAGCCGTTTGCCAAAGAATAAAAAATACCATGCCGTATTAAATCAACACCTTTTTGATGATCTAATCGACCTATCACAGCGACAATAGGTTTGAAATCGTGCCTGAGCCATAGTCTATTACGGAGGGCCTCTTTATTTTTGTACTTATCATCAATGGTATCAATTGAATACCGACACGATATATATGGATCGATTTCAGGGTTCCATACATTGTAATCAATACCATTCAAAACTCCTCCAAATTTAATGCTATGAACATGAAGGGTATGCTGGAGCCCAAAGCCAAGATCTGAATTTTTTATCTCCCAGGCATATCGGGGAGAAACAGTTGTCACAAAGTTAGAATAGACAATTCCTCCCTTCATGAAGTTGATAGCACTGTGGTTAAAGTTATCCTGAAGCCGGTCCTGAGTCATATAATCGACAGGATTCAGGCCGACCTGTCGAAGCGTATGCTTCCCTACGACACCCTGATGTTTAAGATTATGCAAGGTATAGCAAACCCTGGGGTGGGTCATTCCCAGATATTTATACATATCAAATAGGAGTACCGGCACAAGTCCGGTCTGCCAATCATGGCAATGGATAATTTCAGGGTGCTTATTCGTCTTCAGCATAAACTCCAATGCTGCTCGGCAAAAAAAGGCAAAACGTTCAGGGTCATCATGATGTCCGTAAAATACGCCCCGATTGAAAAAATTCTTAAAAGAGTGGGGTTCAATAAAGAAGCATTTTAGCCCATCCACAAAACCAAAATATACATCGCAATGAAAATGTTGATCATGGTAAGGGACCCAGAGATCACTGTAAGTTTTGTGAAGACCGGAAATTCGATCGTACCGCATGCAATCGTATTTAGGGAGGATAATCTCTACAGCATTCCCCCGCATTGCGAGCTCATGGGAAAGACCTTGAACAACGTCGCCCAAGCCCCCGACTTTCGCAACCGGAGCGCACTCTGGAGTAATCATTATGACATACATACCATTAGTACCTTTAACCGCTCAATTTAGGTATAAGAGCGGTAGTCAATCTGGGGGAAGATGTTGTCCTGGCTCTCAATCATTGAAAGCCGGTCCTCATCTATCCTCTGATCCTCAATTTCTTTCGTAAGCCTGCCCAGTCGCAAGAGGTGCGTCTTTGTCCGTTGAGTCCCATAGTCTACCATAGCGCCCGAGTTAATCATAAAGGCCCAGTCGCTTGCCTGTGCCAGCAGCAGTTCCCTTGCCGCTTGATTGAGCGCTCTCAGTGTCAGGCCCTCAGCCCGTGGATGATTCATCGCCAGCCTCTCCATAAACCGTGCCCCCTGATGCAGTTGGCGGTAGATCCAGTCGTTTGTCCCATTGAGCCAGGTTTCGTGAAAGCCCTTGTATCCCCAACTGGAAATAGAAGGTGTTGAAACTTGATTGACCGGGTATTCCTCCAGATATTCGGAAAGGGTAATGAGCCGGAACGTTTTTTGCTCTGAGTTGATCTTACGAATCAGGTAATTAAGCCAGTCAGGGCCTTCAAACCACCAATGGCCGAAGAGTTCAGCATCGTAAGGCGCCACAATTATGGGCTTGCGATTCATGACAGAAGCCAGATATTCAATCTGTTTTTCCCTGTTAAACATGAAATTTTCTGCGTGGAGCTCGGCTTTTCTATCCGCCCTTTTGGGGACATAGACCTCTTTATGATTATTCTTGCCTGTAACGCGAAAGTACTTAAAACCGGTGTCCACTCGAATGCCGTCTCGATGAATATAGGGCTTGATATAATCAAGATCCAGATCGTAGGCGATGTCACGATAGAATTCCCGGTAATCATAATCCCCCGGATAGCCTTCTATTGAACTCCAGACCTGCTTGGAAGATTCAGGATCGCGCCCAAAGGCGGCTACTCCTGATGGGCAATAGATCGGTGCGTACACACCATTTTTTGGTCTTGGTCCAGCGCGGGTGATACCGTGAGTCTCCAAGATAGTGTGGCGAATGCCTTCCTGGCTGAGAAGCTCGTCAACTCCGAGATAATAGCCGCATTCAGGCAACCAGAAACCCCTTGGATTTCGACCGAATATCTGTTGATAATTTTTGATTCCGACCCGGATTTGTGACCGGACAGCCGATGTGTTGACAGAAAGCAGTGGAAGGTATCCGTGAGTGGCAGCGCTGGCGACGATTTCTACTTTCCCAAGCTCCTGCAGGCGCTTAAAGGCCTGGACCAGGTTCAGATCATAGCGGTTGAGAAATGCCCTGCGCACTCGCAGAAGGCGTTTGTGATACATTAAAGCCAGTATATTAAACTCGTGGTGATATCTTGTTCGTTTGACTTCTTTCTTGCCCAGCTCAATCAGTCGTTCAAGCCTGTTCAGATAACGGGACTGCAAGAACGGGTCAGCGAGCATTGAGGCAAGAGTGGGTGTGATTGACAAGGTCAATCGAAAATCAATCCCGTCTTCTACAAGACCATCCAGTACGAAAAGGAGGGGGATATACGTATCGGTGATGGCTTCGAAGACCCAGTTTTCTTCCAGGGAATCCACATGTTCAGGGTGCCTCACAAAAGGGAGGTGTGCATGAAGGACTATGGCTAAGTAACCTTTTTCCATTTTCAAACGCAGTCAGCAGAATCGTTCTTTCCATGTGTCGACGAGATAAGTTCTGAGGATATGCCAAGGGTAAACCCTTTCTCGCTCATTTCTGTAAGATCAAAATCTACCCTCTTTTCAAATTGGGCTTGAATGCTCTTTAGTAAATTGATTGTTCGAGCATTTTTATCTTCCTCTGGCCGTTCTTCTTCTTTAAGGGGTTCTACTTTCCGGATATCCGCCTTTACTTCTGCCTTTCCGACTTCAATCAGATCATCACAAATAGGTTCTTCAGGAACTTTGATTTTTGACAGGCCGTTTTCTGCATCTTCTGCAACGAGCATATAGTGTTCATCAACTTTGGGAGCAGGCCAGGCACAAGGTGTCCTGGCAACACTTGACCGAGCTAATGAAAGGAAGAAACCATCTCCGGTCTTAAATCCTAAATCAACAAAGTATGATTTATCCGGGCTCCAGAGCTTTACATACCAGCCTTTGGGCTGAAGATCTATATCCACGTCGAAAAAACCATGGGCATTCATGCCGTCATAAATGATGTTACTAACATCATGAAATCTCAAGACGGCCTGTAAGTGTCCATGGTCATCACCGAGCCGCTGCTTCGCCTTCTCAACGTCGTTACTGGTAACATCCCAGTAGGCATAGATCAGGTAAGGCTCCACAGGAAGCAAAACGACCCGGCTTTCGCAGTATTCTTCGTACAAGTCACAAAAATCCATAGCATCCCGTGTGTGTTCATAGGCAGTCTGAAAGGTTTCAATAAAGTACAGACGCCCAAGGTTACAAAAAATCCAGGAAAAACTCAATCACTATTGATTCATTCATCCTGAATCAAATCTCTTGAAGTAATCAGTATGATCCCTTGTCCCGGCTGGAGATCGTATGAAAACGGCACCGGGATATACTCCATTCGGTATTCTGGAGAGAGATCTCTGAGCGGGGCTCCTGCCTGGACAAGTTCCTGCAGGCTTTCCGCATAAAAATGCTGTTTATTGTAAATGTCCTTGTTGAGAATCAGCAAGGCCTCTTCTTGATCATTGATGGATGCCTTCCACATGAGCATAACATTTGGATTGCCGGCATACAATATCTCCGTAGGGGCCTCTTCCTGAAAGACTGCTTGATTCGATTTCAACTTGTTGACCTCAGTAATGAAAGAAGTCAGATCAATGTCAGTTTCTTCCCAATCTTCCGGTCTGGTTTTTACCACATGAGACCTTTTGCAAAAACCGAATTCAAATCCCATGGGCATCATGACACCTGCTGAAAACAGCGCTGAAAACAGATAGCGTTGTTTAAGCCCTTGTATGTTGCCACGAAGTTCCTCGCAGAGTCTAACAGTATCGTGGCTTTCAGGGAAGCTTATAGAAGGGACAACTTCTCGCGTGAGAACATATTGTGCCATCAACCACGGGCTGTTGAAATCCCACCATTTGGAGCTGTTGAATATATAATCAAAACCGGCACTGGCGGTCCTTCTGGTCTGGTCTGATGGACATCCGAGCGTCTCTGCAAAAAAGACCACATCAGGATGCTCCTTCTTTATCTCCTTAATAAGTCTTTCCCATAGGCTTTTGGGAACCTGGTAGGCGGCGTCACAGCGAAAGCCCTCAAAACCCAATTCTATCAAAAATTTCACTATATTGAGAAAATATTGAAAGAGCCCCTCTTTATCTTTTGTATCTCTGTGATCGAATTTTGCCAGGTCCTTCCAGACTACCTTTTTTCCGTCTTCGTTACAGAAGGGATGGGCCACATGACCTTTAGATTCCCATAGAAACCATTCGGGATGTGATTTAATCAGATCCGAATCTACAGAACAGTGGTTGATTACCAGGTCAACCATCGCATTGAGACCTAGTTTTTTTGCGGTCTTGATTGCCTCTTTTACCTGTTCCTGGGGTACTCTTTTACTTTTTTGGTCAACTAAAACAGGGTTGAAATCATAATAATCCGCTATTGAGTAAAGGCTGCCTGACTTACCTGGACGCTGAATGGGATTAACAAAGACCCAGTTGAAGCCCATTTCAGATGCCCTCAATAAATGCCTTTCCCAGTCTGTGAACTTTCCGGCCAACAGGGGAAACAGGTTGTAGATGATCATCTTTTCAGGTTTTTTCATGGTGCTATCCTTTTTACGGCTATATCAAATAGAAGTTTATAATTTTGAGCAAGAATCGACAGCCAATAATTCATCCTTTCTGCATTTGTTTTGTCTCTCCAGTGATTAAACAGGCAAGAAGCATTAGCAAGAGGAAGCCTTCCTTCTGTTGGATGAATCTCAAGTGTAAAAGAAACTCGATCCGGACCCGCCAACTGCATTGATTCAGTGACTATCCTTGAAAGACCTGAAGGTCCAAACATCGGATCAAGAGATCTTCTGCCCTTGTATTCAAAAGGTATGGGAATTTCAACCATGAAACTCAGGTGGTCAGAGACCCCAAAGGGACTGAGGAAGGAAAGCGGATGCCCATCATGCAAATGAAAATGCAATGGTTTTTCTAAGCGGCTAAGGGCCTGAATTACATTAAGCACTGCATCTAATCCGGAATCAACCGCACTTTGGACATCCATGATCACCTCCGGCAGTTCAGGATCATAAGGCGTGATGGCGCACACATCCTTTCCCGGATAGTCGCGTGAATAGGCAGATCTTACTTGCCATATGCCGATATGGCCTATATCAATACAGGCGCTCACATGTTCAAGATCCTGTATCGCCTTCAATATCTCAATAAAGAAATCCGGTTCCAGGCCCGCGGCATATTCTACAAAAAGATAAGGGCTTCCCGGGACTTTTTTCGATCTTGATTCTATCTCGTGTAATGCGGCCACATAATCGTCAAAGCGGGTTGTGATTCCGGTTTGATCGTGGATGACCAGCCCAAAGATCTGGTCTTTGAATTTTGTGGCAAAATCCATAATCAGGTTGCGGCCTTGTTCCTCAAACAGATTGATATCTCTGCGCAAATGAGCCACTGCAGGGGTTTCAGGTTTGGGCTTGAATTTCAAAAGCTGGTCAAGCTCCACTGGTGTTACTGCATAAAATTCAGTTCCAAGACCTGTCTCTTTAAAACGCAGATTGGCCAGATGCAGAAGGGCATCATCACCGTCAATCCTTTTCTGAAAAAGTGCCAGCAACGGCGGGCACGGGGAAGGACTATTGTTCTTTATGCCTGACATTTTTAAAATACACCTTGCTGCGGACGTGATTGAACCAGATAGATCTTGTCTTTCAGGACAAGCCCCTCAATATCCTGAGGCATTCCCACTGAATCTTCCACAAATCGGCCGATTGCCCCCAAATGTCCTCCCAAGCGATTTCTAAAAACTTTATCTTTTGACAGCCCTGTCCTGGAATAATCCACTGTTTTTTGGATAAGATTCTCTGAATGGCCGGGCCATATTGCATAGCTGAAACTCGCAAAGGCCAGCATGCATACACTTCCTGTACGCTTATTGCAGACCATTCGATAAGGAACACCAGGGATTTTACCGGAAGTCAACGCTTCACCCAAGCCCACTGCCAGTTCCACGTAAACTTCATCCTGGTGTTGAGCTACAGGATTGACAGTATGCATAACGAATGAAATTTCCGGGACGACCATCTGCTGGATAAGCACAGCCATGTGGGCCCTATCATGGGGGATATCGAGTTTTTTCCTGCTCAATGCCGCGCGTCTGGTCCACAGCGATGACCAGACTTTTCTCACTGCCTGAGCTACCTCAGGTGGCGACACATTGGCAAGTGAATCGTAAAGTCCGGCCCCTGACAGACCTTCCAGATCCTCGCAGTTTGCACTGGAACGTACCATCAGCCGTTCATCTCGTGGGAATTTTTCCATCACACCTGAGACGATCTCATCGGGCACGTCAAGCTGCCCGATAATACCCTGTAATTTCCTCAAGACCTCAAAGAAATCGCTTTGTGGCAGTTCATTCAACCGGCTGGCCAACATCCGGTACTCTTGTTCAAGGACCGATGCCTTATTTAGTGACTCTTCCATGACACCAAAAGGAACCACAACTCCAGGGGATGTCACAAAGCCTGCCTCCTCAATTTGCGACAGTTCTTCAAGCCGCCTTGCTGCATCTGCCTTGCTGCCTCCGGTTGCCGGTCTTACCTGATCCAACGGCAACAATTTGCGATCAGAGCACAGGAGCACATCAGGTACCTGAGCCCGTTTCTGCCGGACTTTCCTTTTTCTCTCAGTTATTCCTTCCTGCTCAGGGCCGGAGGGAAATTCCAGATTCACCTCTTCAGCAGAGACATCCAGGACGAGCTGTTTTCCAAGGGAATTTTTTAATTCTGCATAGCGATCTGCATCTTCGCATACCATGAATACGATTTCTCCCTGTCTGGCCCGGACCGCAAGGTGTGAAAGAAGAGGTGTTTCATGGGCAACAATCAGGCCGACCACCCCTGCAGGGATCTCCTCATCACCTTCCACCTTTTCCATAAGAACTACGATCGCTTTGTCAAAAGGACCTGGTAAATCATCAAGGCATGCAGCCTCCACCAGACGGCCGGAGGTCTTGCCCGGTACGATCACATCCCATGGGGGCAAGGCAGCGAGCCTCCGGATGCCTTTTAAAAGAAGAGCAATAAGTTTTGAGACCTGGAAGACCAGGTGGCTTCGAATATCCACCTCACAGAAAATCTTTATCTTGTGTCTGTCCACACCCAGAGCCTGTCCCAGCCTTTCGACCTTTTCTGGAAACAGGGCCAGAATTCTGTTACAGTAGACTTCTGCCAGCCGTATGCATCGATCAATTGTGGATTTGAGCCGAATAAGATGCTCACGGTCTCGAGGCCTGAAACCCCGGCGCCAGGCCTCCAGTTCGGATTCTATTGCCTGGCATTCTTTGGTATCAAAGCCGCTGAGACGCAAGTTTTCAATTGTAAGCTCCAGGCTGCGCAGGGCTGGCGACCAGTTTATCTCTTTCCCCAAGGCATCAAAGAGGTTGATCAATTGGCTCAAGAGCACAAAAGAAAAGTCCTCCAACCCGATATCCGTCATCTGGAGCTTTTGTCCCCTGGAGCCGGTTTCCCCTTTAAGTTTTTCACTGAATTGACTGCGAAGCATTGTCAAGAGCTCGAAACTGGTTACCAGCTTATCGGGTGTATGTGCTTTTTCTTTGGCTTCAAGGAACTTGTGAACTAATTCGAGCGTATGGGAATTATGAACACTGTCCTCCCTGAGCATTGCTTCAAGTTGTTCCTCAAGAGAGCTGGCATTGAAAAATTCCTTGAGTTCCTTATGGAACTCCTTGAACTCCTTTACGAAATCGTGTGAATAACCGGCATCCGGAGCCGTTATCCTTTCAAGCAGGGCCGCCGATGTGGCAAGGTCCTCAGGGCCGGCGCACCGGTGCAGCTTGTTCTGGAGTGTGTTCTTGATCTCCTTCTTGAGCTCACCGGGAATATCATTTCTGTGAGCAATGTCCCGTATTCGTGTGAGCGGTTCCTTCCTGGTAAAACTGCCGGTGAAGGATGGAAGCCATGGATAGATTTTCCTGATGATAAATACATTTTCCGGGGTGGTAATTTTGGACAGACGGTCCTGTATGTGATGCGCCATCCTTGCGTGATGAGACGGGCGAAAGTGCCGCCCATCCTCAGTACAGGGTATTTCACCTGTCCCAATGAAACGGAGATAGATCGCCAGGTAAATGAGTTGCTCTGTGTTAAGCTCAAATGTGTCATCAGAGAGCAGGTGATCAATCCAGCCAAGTTTCTCCCTCCAGCTTCGGCATTTCCGGTCCGCCTTGGCGATCATATTAACAAAATCATTCCCATGGTCCTTGTCAGGCTCAATAGCAGGTCTTTCTAAAATGCTGATTATCTTAAGCATCCTGTTGCGGGCGTCATTAAGCAGAACGGGTGGTTCCGGCCACTGCTCGAGGATGATGCAGCCTGAAAAGTTGCGCCTTTCCATCCGTTCTATAAACCCCTTTATGCCTGAGTCATTTTTTCCCGCAGGACCGGTGAACAGGGGCAAGTGGCTGTCATAGTCTCCATAGTTTTCGTGCAGGTGAATATGGATGATAGGGACTTTGGAATCGAGCAGGTCGATGAACTTAAGGTAATCATTAAGGGTTGCCTCGCACAGGTTGGCATGTCCCAGATCCAGGCACATTCCCACATGGGCGGTATCAGTTGGGTTGAGGACGAGAAGCTGTCTGAACAACTCATTAAAATCCTGCGGCCTGGTGATCGGTGTGTTTTCTATAGATAGCTTGATCCCGGCCTTTGTCAGATCTTTTATCAGGGGAACAATGGCCTGGACATAGGAGGCAATCCCTTCATCAGTATAAAGGTGTATATTGATGAGCGATGCGCCTATATCCTGCGCAAATTCAATGTTTTTGAGGAAAATGTCACGACTTTCCAGCCTTAAGGGATTTGCCTGCCAGGGCGCATGGACCGAGAGGCATATGTCATGGGCAAGGGCGGTTTTCTTAATAAAGGCACGTTGCTCTTCAGATATATCGCTTTCTGCCCAGCCTGCCCCTGATTCTCTTTTATCGGGAAACCACTCAAAGGCATCAAAGCCTTCAGCCACAGCATACTCAAAGGGCTGTATCACTGTTGAGGCCGAGAAGGCGCTTTGGTTGCCGATCCGGATACGCTTGGTGTTACCCATCCTTAATCCCAACCTGGGGGCGGGTCTGGACAACGTAATATTGACCTTTTGAGTAAGCGCCTTCGATATCCTGCGGAAAGCCCATGGCTTTCTCAATAAATGCGCCGATATTGGCTACAGTGACTAAAAAGTCCTTTCGAAAATCCTCATTCCCCACGAGCGATTCACGTGTGTAATCCAGAGGAACTTTGACTGGCGGCTCCAACATTATGCTGTCGTATAGGCCGGCACCAGCATAACCAGCCAGGTCTTCCCCATTGGAATCCGAACGGAAGATCAGGCCGCTGCCGAAAAGGGCAACGCTCTTGCTCGGGAAAGCCAGAAGCTGTGGTTCATCCTTTCCCTTCCTACAAGTGAAGCTGAGGGCCTTTCCGGGATAATTGCCGACCAATGTCTCCCCAAGGCCTGGGACCACCTCGGCATAGATCTCATCCCTGTTGCCTGTAGAGGGGTTGACGGTGTGGATCACAAAACTGTAATCAGCTTCGACCACCTCTTGAATGAGCACTGCCATGAAGAGATCCGCATGGGGTATTCCTCTTGTCCTGCGGCTCAGATGTGCCCTCTCGTTCCATTTGGAGCCCCATACACGCTTGATACATGTCCAGGCAACTTCCCAGTTTGAGGGCCACGGAAGTCCTGCTTCAGCCATCACCCCATGAAGCTCAGAGACCAGCTCATCCGGTGCCTTGAGACCCAAAATGGTCTTATGGAGCTCACTCAGTACCTCTACATCCACCTTTTCGGCATTTTTGTCTATTCGCAGTGTCAGTTCATTATAATGTCCGGCAATTTCCTTGTTGTTTTTCTCGGCAAGCACCTTTTCAAAGACCCCGAACGGCATGGCCACTGAACTGGGAAGACCTATCCATTCCGGCAACTTGCCCTGCAAGTGCCTCAAATTGTTGGATTTGCCCCCAACATTTTTCTGGTTGAACTTACTTGATGATACGGCATAAGCAGTGAAACAAGGCCGGGATATCCGTGGAACCGGCAGAACACGTTGCGAAGTAATGCCCGACTCTCCGGAACCTTCTTGGAATATTACATCACCGGCTGCATTCACGCTTAAGTTGAGAAGATGTCCGCTGAAAGACTTCAGACGCCCGATTATATCAGGATCGTAGCAAGTGGCAAAAAGCACATGGGCATTTCTGGCCCGGATCGCAACATGGGATACTAAGTCGGTCAAATCCGGTGTGATGACAGCAATCACCTCTTTGGGGATCTCCTCCTCTCCTGCGATCTTGTCAGCAATAATGACTGTGGGTCGAGCAAAGCTTTTGCCCTGAACGGACCTTAAGAAGGAGACAACCTCCACCTGTCCCGTGCCTTGGCCCAGGCTGATCACCTGCCAGTTGCCGAGATGGGCCTCTCTACGCAATATTGGATCTATTTGACGCAAAAGCATCGACAAGGCGAAGACGGGTTTCCCTCGCACCACTTCCTCGCTGAAGAGGGAAATGGTCCATGAGTCGGCATGAAAGGCCCCACCGAGAAAATCGGCTTTGGGCTGAAGGACTTGGTAATAATGGTCGATTACGGCGCCCAGAGCACGCGCGAGACGATCGAGTACGGCCCTGGATTGGAGCACCCAATCTTTTCCGGAATGGGGCATCCTCCTGACATGCTCCCACTGGTGAAGACTATATGTAAGCTCGTCATTGCCTTTTGAAATAAGGAGGTTTTCCAGCACCATTGCGATCAATTCCACCAGTTGATCAGCGCTGAGATGCAAATGAAGACTCCGTTCCACCACAACGCGCAGGAAATTCTCCAGGGCCAGATCGAGGAAGAGCAGATCGCGCACAACATTTGAATTGCCTTCCAATTGTATTTTAAGACGGCGTCGCGCCTCAGTAATCTTTTCGATCAGGATGCAGGCATCCATATTGTCACGATGCATCCATATAAAGTCCATCAGGCCGTGCATTTCCGAATCGAATAGATGCCTGGCAGCGTAGACGGCAGTGCCAAGATCAGTACCGGAATGAACGGCCTTGAGAATCCCCAGGAAATGCTCCAAATCATGAATCAATGCATCTTTTATAGACGGGACAAAATCAGGGTGAGATATGATTGGGCGCTCGAAGATTTCAAGCCTTTGTTTTGTAATCCCCCCTGCTTCGAGTATCTTATAGAATAAATCCAGGTTGCCGTTGTTTTTTAAGAACCCCAGATAGGCCTCACAGATGACAACATCATCAGGAGTGGTATTGTTGTGGAGTTTCTGGTGCCATTCCTCCATAAAATGCCCGGAGACTTCTTTAATGTGAAGGCGATGCATGATGTTTAAGACCTCATCGCGGATTCGCTGTCCTTCACCACCTCGCCCCATTGTGGTCAGTATCAAACGGATGTACTCACGCCCTCCTGGCTCTTCTTTTGTGTAGTAATCAGCAAGCTTAAGCGTCAACCGGTCCTCAGCATGGCTCAACTCCCTGGGCTGGGTATTGTAGTTTCGCTGCCAGTCCAACTGTCTGATGGCAGAAAAACGCAGCCATACAAAAATAAGCGCCAGCCCCTCCATGTTGTTTCTGACTTTGTCCAGCAGGTCATAACATAGGTTGAAACGATGCATTAGGGTCCACGAATTGCGGCTCATTTCCTTTTCAATGATCTCATCGGCGATCACTGCGAGTTCAGGATGGCTCAAAGACACCTCATTTTCAGAAGGAACAACAAGCGGGATTTGGTAGTTCCGGCCTAGGTTATTATCCCAACGATCTGCCTCGGGAAAATAGAGAACAAAAACCAAAGATGAAAAGTCCGATTTCCGATCCAGTCTTATAACGATTCTGCCGTTATCATCCTTCTCTGCAAAAGGGGTCTGGATGGCTTGTTGGCCAAATGTCTGACTGCCCTCAGGCCAGACCGAACTTGGCGGCATCTCCCAGGGTGCTTGAACATGGCGGCGAAGTCCCCAGTGCAACAGACACTTCTTATGGTTTTTCAGCTCAATGGAAATTTCGACCCCATCCTCCATAATGCGTTTTTTCACAAGTAACTCAACGCCGC
>CAZPBZ010000020.1:0-13024 GCA_964584765.1 uncultured Thermodesulfobacteriaceae bacterium | reverse complement strand
TGTTTATCCGGCAGAGTGAAAAAACATTAAAAGAAATCCCAAATTATGACCGTTAAAAGTATATGAGCAAACTGAAGGCAGAGAAATTGGTAAAACGTTTTCGTGGCCGGCCAGCGGTCAATGGCGTAAGCCTTGAGTTATCAGACCATAGCATAGTAGGTCTGTTGGGCCCAAATGGTGCCGGCAAGACCACTATATTCTATATGATCGCCGGTCTCATCAGACCTGACGAAGGGAAAGTTTTGTTTGATGGGGAAGATGTAACCAATTTGCCTATGCACAAACGGGCTCGTAAAGGCATAACCTATCTACCTCAGGAGCCCTCGGTATTCAGGAAGCTGTCAGTTGCTGATAACATCCGCCTTGTACTGGAAACAAGAGGGCTCTCCCGCCAGGAAATAGAGAGCAAGACCATTGAACTCTTAGATGACATGGGACTCTCCGTCCTCGCGGATCAACAGGCACAGTCGCTTTCAGGGGGGGAGCGGAGACGGGTGGAAGTTATGCGGGCACTCGCTACCGACCCATCGTTTATTCTGCTTGACGAACCCTTTGCAGGTGTTGATCCCATAGCTGTCTCCGACCTGCAAAAGATAATACAGGACCTGAAGGCCAGGGGAATAGGAGTCTTCATTTCAGACCACAACGTCCGCGAAACCTTGACTGTATGTGATCGGGCCTATATTGTTAATTTAGGAGTTATTAACGAAGAGGGTACTCCGGAACACATCGCCTCAAGCGATCTGGCACGAAGAATATATTTGGGAAAAAACTTTAAACTGTAAGCCAGCTACGGCTTCTCTAATTTTCTATGGCCTTAGAACTTCGCCAACAACTTAAGCTGACACAGCAACTGGTAATGACTCCCCAGTTGCAGCAAGCTATTAAACTGCTTCAGCTCTCCCAAGTTGAACTAATCGAAACGATTGACCAGGAATTAGAAATTAATCCAATCCTGGAGGAATCTGAATCGGAAGATATCCCATCCTCAAATGACACTGATCGCAGCAACTCTCTACAAGATGAACCCGACTCGTACGAGACCCAACCTCCAACTCTGGCTTCCTCTGAACTTGAAAAAATTCCCTGGGAAGACAATGCAATTCAAGACATAAACTGGAAAGATTTCTGGGATGAAGACAACAGGTCCTCACTTCCTGCATATTCCTTTGAAAAAAAGGAAACCCCAAACTATGAAAATCTCTTCACTCGTACCACGGGCCTGAAAGAACATCTGACGTGGCAACTCCAGATGTCACACTTCAACGACGTAGAACGTAAAAATGCTTGCCTTATTATCGGCAATCTTGACCGAAATGGCTATCTCAAGACTACAATTGAAGAAATAGCTGAAGAAGTGGGATGTACTCCGGAAAAAGTAGAGGATGTACTAAAAAAGATCCAGCTCTTCGACCCTGTTGGTGTGGCAGCCCGGGATCTTAAAGAATGCCTATTGGTCCAGATGGATCATCTGGGTATCAACGCCCCGCTGGTCTTGGAACTGGTAAGTGAGCACCTTAACCATATTGAACGACACAATTATCAAGCTATGGCTAAGGCTACCGGGCAGTCATTGGAGGAAATAGCCCAGGCAATTGAGATAATAACCAACCTGGAACCTTGTCCTGGGCGGCAGTTCAGCAGTGAGGAGATCCAATACATCGTTCCTGACATTTATGTTAATAAAGTAGACGATGAGTATGTAGTTACCTTGAATGACGATGGCTTTCCGAGACTGAGAATAAGCTCTTTTTACCGCGATGCCATTAAAAACGGAATTGCTGCTCCCTCTGCCAAGGACTTCATCCAGGACAAACTCAAGTCTGCCCTTTGGCTGATTCGCAGCATCCAACAGCGGCAAAAGACTATCTACAGAGTCACAAAGAGTATCGTAAAGTTCCAGAGGGAATTCCTGGACAAAGGGATAGCTTATCTCAAGCCCTTAATACTCAGAAATGTGGCAGATGACATCGAGATGCACGAATCCACCATAAGCAGAGTAACCACAAATAAATATGTCCACACACCACAGGGTATTTTTGAGCTCAAGTTCTTTTTCAGTTCAAGTTTAGGCCGGGACGACGGCTCTTCTGATGTGGCATCCTTTAGCGTAAAAGAACAGATTCGTCAGATGATCCAGGCAGAGGACCCAACTCAACCATACAGTGACAAGCAGATTGTGGAAATATTGGCCAAGGACCATATATGTATTGCAAGACGAACTGTGGCAAAGTACAGAGATTTGATGGGTATTCTGCGCTCCAGCCGCCGCAGGCGACCTGCAATAAATTTAAAAGAGACTTAGCGATTAGCTAAATTCCCATTTGGAGGTATTATATGCAAATCAATGTGACCTTTAGGCGTTTAGATCCTTCTGATGCACTGCGCGAATACGCTGAAAACAGACTCCAAAAACTCAAGAAATATGCCGATGGTCCCATGGATGTAAATGTCGTTTTGTCAGTGGAGAAATTCAGGCAGACAGCAGAGGTTGTGCTTTCAGGAGATGGCATAAGGGCAGCAGCCAAGGAAGAACAGAATGAAATGCGGGCGGCTATAGATTTGGTATCTGACAAAATCTATAAGCAGTTAAGGCGATATAAGGAAAAAATTCGCAGCAAGAGAGTATCTGGCTCGATGCCAGAACCGGCCCTTTCAGAGATATCACCGTCTCCCGAAACAGGAAAAGAGGACTTGGGTATAATCACCACAAAAAAAATGGACGCCAAACCCATGGCTGTTGAGGAAGCAGCTGCTCAGTTCCAGTCACTTAATCAAAACTTCATAATGTTCACCAATGCTGAGACCAACGCAATAAACGTCCTTTACTGGCGTATGGATGGGACCTTGGGGTTAGTCGAACCGTAATGACTGTGAAGATACTCGATTTTCTTTGCAACAGATGTATCATCCCCGATCTTAATACCAAATCCAAAGAAGAGGCACTGGCTAGCCTGGCTAAAAGGGTAGCAGAAATAGAGCCCGCCTTGGATCAGGATGCTGTATTATCTGTCCTCAATGAGCGTGAACAACTGGGCAGTACAGGTATTGGGGGCGGAGTGGCAATTCCACATGGGAAAATCCCCGAACTGAGCCATATGCTCATATTAGTCGGCCGGAGCCCCGGGGGTATCCCTTTTGATGCAATGGATAACCGTCCGGTTCACATAATGTTTCTTTTGCTTGCACCTGACAACTCGGCAACCCCGTATCTCAAACTATTAGCCCAGGTTTCAAGAGTGTTAAAGACCCAGGAAGTGCACCAGCGAATTATGGAAGCGCCGGATGCACGTTCCATTCAAAAAGTAATAGAAGAAATAGACGGTCAGGTCTAAGACCCACAGCGTTTTACACAAAGAACGAAAAGTGACTGACAAATCTCCACAAACCCAGTTTCAAAAAGATGAGCCAGGGGTAATTTCAGCACCTGATGATCCGGTCAAACTGGTTCAAACAATAATTATAACCGGCATGTCCGGATCCGGCAAGAGTACTGCACTCAAAGCCTTTGAAGACATGGCCTATTACTGTGTGGACAATCTTCCAATAGCCCTCCTGCCCGAGTTCCTCTCCCTTACGGAAAATGCCTCCACAATGCCTACCCGTGTAGCCCTTGTGATGGATGTGCGAGAAGAGAGCTTCCTCGATCAATACCAGTCTATCTTTACACAGATTAAAGAAGAAGGATTTCACCTCGAAATCCTGTTTCTCGATGCAAAGGATGAGGTATTAGTACGGAGATTCAGCCAAACCCGCCGCCGGCACCCCTTGAAGCCCCGGGGCAATGTCCTTGAAGGAATACATATTGAGAGGGAACATCTGATAGGGCTAAGGGAATGTGCCGACAAATTATTTGATACCTCAGATTTCAATGTTCATCAGCTAAGGCAGGGTATTGTCAGGCTTTACTCTCCTAGAAAGCGCCTGGATCAACTCGTGATACACATACTGTCATTCGGCTTTAAGTATGGGGTCCCTGCCGATGCCAACTTGGTCCTGGATGTCAGGTTCTTGCCAAATCCATACTTTGAGCCGGAACTGCATCCCCTAAGCGGCTGCGACCATGAAGTCCAAACCTATGTCTTGGAAAAGGAAGACACTATTGAATTTCTTAAACACGCCGAAGGCCTTTTGAAATTCCTTGTCCCAAAATACAGAAATGAAGGTAAATCTTATCTTGTTATTGCCGTAGGATGCACAGGAGGTCGACACAGGAGTGTTGCCATTGTAGAGCATCTAAAAGAACTATTTACAAGGGCTGGTGAGGAGGTTATCGTCACACACAGAGACCTGGAACTGGAGGAATAAATACATGGTAGGTGTGGTTGTGACATCCCACGGCCGTCTTGCTGATGAGCTGTTATTAACGACGGTTTTCATTGTGGGCAAAGCCGAACAGATGGTCGCCCTTTCTGTAGATCCGTCAAGGCCTATAGATAAATTACAGTCTGACATCCGCAAGGCTATTAAGGAAGTAGATACGGGTGACGGTGTACTGATACTTACAGACATGTTCGGTGGGACTCCGGCCAACATGACCCTTGCCTTTCTGGAAAACAACAAGGTCGAGGTCATAACAGGGGTAAATCTTCCTATGTTGATCAAATTGTGTCAGTGCAGGAATAAGGATCAGACCCTGCATGAATTGGCAGACGAAGTGGTAGATTATAGTAGAAAAAGCATCAATCAAGCTACTGCAATCCTGAAAAAGTAACCAATATGAGCCTTAGTGCCCCATTCACTCCTTGTGCCAAGGAGTGTAAATTTTTACATCCTGAATATTAGCTGATAGGAGGTTCAGACATGACTATTAAGGTCGGCATCAACGGTTTCGGACGCATTGGAAGAAGCATTTTCAGGGCTTCTAAACAATATAAAGAATTTGAAGCCATTGAAATTGAGGCCATAAATGACCTGACAAACACCCAGACGCTGGCTCACCTGTTAAAGTATGATTCTGTAATGAGAACATTTTCCCTTGATGTGCAGGGCACAGATCAGGGAATAATTGTGGACGGCAAAGATATACGGATAACAACTATCAAGGAACCCTCCCAGTTGCCTTGGCAGGAAATGGGTGTGGAATACGTAATCGAAGCTACCGGACGGTTCAGTGATGCGGATCTTGCACGAGGGCATCTGGAGGCTGGAGCGCAAAAGGTCGTAATCACTGCCCCTGCAAAGCATGAGGACGTCACGATTGTGATGGGGGTCAATGAAGACGATTACGATCCAGCCAGTCACCACATCGTATCTAACGCCTCCTGCACAACCAACTGTCTCGCCCCTGTGGCTAAAGTAATATTAGACAGATTTGGTATAGTTTCCGGGTTGATTACCACTGTACACGCATATACTAACGATCAGAGATTGCTTGATTTTCCCCACAGCGACCTCAGACGGGCCAGGGCCGCCGCTGTCAATATGATCCCCACCAAGACCGGTGCCGCAGCAGCAGTAAGCAAAGTCATTCCTGAGCTTGCCGGCAAATTTGACGGCCTGGCAGTCCGTGTGCCCACCCCTAACGTCTCCATAGTGGATCTTGTGGCCCAGGTGGAAAAACGTGCCACAGTAGCCGAAATAAACGAGGCCATTAAGGCGGCTACCAATCGCTTCCTCGGATACACGGACGAACCCCTGGTCTCCACAGATTTCATGGGAGACCCAAGGTCCTCTATTGTGGACGGCGCGTGCACTAAGGTTATTCAGGACAATTTAATTAAAGTCATGTCATGGTATGACAATGAATGGGGGTACTCCAACAGGGTATTGGACCTGATCCTTCACATGAATGTTAGCTCATAGTTCATGGCTCATGGTTGCTGAATACCTGTTTTCCCAATGAGCTATCACCTATGAGCTATGAGCTATTAACATGATAGCATCGGAAGCCCTCCGTGCAAATCTTGAGGCCACAGCCGTCAGGGAAATAGAGTTTGACTCCAGCTACCAGGTTCTCCGAGACGCAGTCAAGGACTATCAGGGCATAATTAAGGCTGTCGATAACCTCCTCTTTGAGCTGCACCATCCATTTCGCAACTGGGAAGTTGTGATTGCGGATCTGAGGTCATTTGCCCTCAAGAATCTTGCTACTTACAGCCGTTCGCCTCAGGGACATGAAGCCATCAGAGTGCTTTTGGACACCTTCTCTGATGTCATCTCCCAGGCCCCTGAAAATGACCGGAAGACCGAAGCCGTAAACGGACTCCTGGCCTTTCTAGAAAAGATCATTCAAAAAGTAGATACTGAAAAGCTTCTGACAATACTGCCTGATATTGAACATATCTTTCACAGGCTTAAAGAATCCAATGCGCATGTGATTAAGGCTGTTGCCAGGAGCTATCACTCTGTATCACACCTGATACAGAATCTTTCCAACCGTCTGGAGGGGCAAAAAATCCCTCCAGAGTTGTGGGATGAAGCTGGAAGACTTCTTGCTGAAGTTCAGAAAGCTACCTCTCAGTACTGGCTTGAGCAAGAAGACCCTTTTAGCTGGCTAAACAGTGCTATTGAACAGTTCTCCATGGAACTGGATTCTGAAGACCTGAAAAATACGATAGGACTTATCGAGCCGGTCTCGCATAAACAGCTCAAATCCTCTTTGGAAGATCTGGAAATCGAAAGGAAAGCGCCTCTCAAGGAAAAAGAGGTCTTGGAACTGGCCAGGCGCCCAGGCTATCTGGATATAGTGAATCAGTACAGAAAGATTGTCCAGGAACTAGGCCGTCTGTCGTGTCAAATCCCGCCCGTATCATCAAAAGAGCAGGCTTCCCGCAATCAAGAGGCCGGATTATACCTTCTGCTGCCATTCCATCTTATTGAAATAGAAGGCCTGTCCACGATCCACGAGGAAATCCTTCGACAGATCAACCGCAGCTTTTTGTATCTTATACGTACTGCAGACCAGGAGCAGCTTCAAGAGATCCTTTCCAGAAGCTTTGCGCTGCTAAAGAAGCAAGTAGGCAATTTTCCAAGGACTGCACTTCAGTGCATCGAGGCCCTGGGTTCAGAAGTAGTCCGCAGGGACGACACAAGGCTTATAGAGCTTTTTCTCAATCAGGTAGTCCAGTTTGGCTTCCAACCCCCGGGGATTAAGGGCGTAGATGCCGAATGGCATATCTTGAGCGATCCTGCTCACCTGCAGAATATTCGTGTCTGGTTAAAACTTGTAGAACAAAGAACCAGTGTCTGCGGCACCCTGTTGTCAGCACTTATAATAAATCTTAAACTGGCAGGCACATGCATCCGGGATACAGACCTGTTTCAGAAAGACGTCAGCAGATTATTGAACTGTGACATAGGGCCGACTTACAATCTGGTCAAACAGTTGACCAAGATCCTGCCTGTTTACTTCAATGAAATAGGAGCAGAGGGTCTCCTGAGGGATGTGTCAACAGAGCTGGATGAGATATCTCACCGCAAAGATATACTTATTCATTTCCTGAGAAAACAGAGCCATGTTGAGAGTAACAACCGCATTGTCGATTTTATTGAAGCCATTTTGTGCTTCTGGTTCAGCAGGCAAAAGGAAGGACTGGCCCCCTTCTTGCCCCCTGAAATACTGGAGCAGGTTCCTGCCCATGGCCCTTACGTGGATCATGTCCACAGACTCATACGGCATCTGGCAGATGTGCTGGATCTCAAACGATTTGCCCACAATGTAGATAGCCTGCTGAATTTGGAAAAGGAACGGCTCTCCCAGATACTGTGTCAAGTACAGGATATCCCCCATCAAGAGAGAAGACGTGTTGAACTTCTTATCCAGATGTACATGCTTGAGGCACATAAATACAATCTCGGCACCCAGGAAATCCGTCATCACCTGGAGGAAGCCAAAAATCTGGGTTTTGAGGGACTGGATAATGTACTTGGAGTCCTGGATATGGATGACGATCCGGAACATTGCCTTGAGGTAATCCTGGACCAGCTTGATGTCCTTAAGGGCATTATACTAAGCAAGGAGCAGTTTGAAATCAGGGAGGACATATACCACAAGCGGCACACAACAGTGGATATTCCTTCAATGTATGGCTGTTACCATGAGCGCAAGTTTGACGCCCTCAGCCTCAGTTTCCGCCTGGAGAACCTGGCCAATATTTACTTTGAACAACTGATAGCTGAGATAGATTCAACCTTTATCTCAAGGCCTATCTTTGTGCGCATACTTAGATATCTCCGCCTCTTCTGGAGAGCTGTCCAGTTAGACGGAGTGTATTCCAGGAAGTTCGCCACTCATCTCGCCTTGCTGGAAAAATCCCTCGAGGTCAGGCGATTTGCCTTTTCCCAGTACATAGACGTAGTGAGAGGACTGTCTGAGGGTGTTAAAGATATTATCCATGCCTATTACATAAGCCCCCATCAGGACAATATCTCTCTTATTATTCGCCAGTTGGGCAAACGGAACCTTTTACCAAAGTACCAGAATGCAATAAAAGAGAGTGAAAACGAGACCCAACTGATTCATCAGATAACAGAATGGTTCCTGAGAGACCTCATCTCCGGCACCTTTGGTCTGCAGTATCTGGACAACTTCATAGCCAGGGTATACCAGGTGCTTGGAGAGCAAAAAGAAAGACTGGATCACAAAGACCTTGACTTACTATTGAGCTATGATCCGAATCAGATATTGTGTACCATACACAGCCCGAAAGAACAGACAAAAAACCTCATACACCTTGGCAATAAAGGCTTTAACCTGGTGCTCCTGGCACAGAAGGGAGTACCTGTTCCACCAGGAGTAATAGTCACAACCGAGGTCTTCAGGTGCTACCCGATTATCCGGAAACTGCCCAGTGTATACAGAGAATTCAAGTCACAACTTCAGAAAGCCATTGGGGAGATAGAGCATCAAACCGGGCGCAGGTTTGGCGACTCGTCAAATCCCTTGCTCCTATCTGTAAGGAGCGGAGCGGCCATTTCCATGCCGGGGATGATGTCAACAATCATTAACTTGGGCAGTAACCTTGAAATCATAGAAGGCCTGGCGGAAAAGACAGAGAAAGCCTGGTTTGCCTGGGACAACTACCGCAGGTTTATCCAATCATGGGCCATGGCCTTTGATCTGGACCGTGAGATGTTCACCGAGCTCATTAGTAATCACAAGCGCCGGTACGGAATAAAACAGAAAAGGGAATTTACCGGAGACCAGATGAAAGAGTTGGCCCTGGCTTATCATCAAGCCACGCTGGACCACGGTCTGGAGCTGGAAAAGGATCCTTTTGAGCAACTTCTTGTGGCCATACGACTGATTCTTACATCGTGGGAGTCTGAAAAAGCAAGAAATTACAGAGAAATAATGGAAATGTCCGATTATTGGGGCACGGCTGTGATAGTGCAGGCCATGGCCTATGGAAATCTTGCTGAAACCTCTGGGAGCGGCGTGGCCTTCACGCCAATCCATACTCACAATATAGACAATATCAGCCTGTGGGGCGACTTCACTGCTGGAAATCAGGGGGATGACATTGTAAGTGGTCTGGTCACTACATATCCGATTTCAATAAAGCAGCAAAAAACCATGGGGCTTGATTCCGAAATGACTCTGGAGAAAAATTTTCCTGAGATTTACAATACCTTGTTATCCATGACCAGAGAGCTCATCTACGAAAAAAGATGGGATCCCCAGGAGATAGAATTTACCTTTGAAGGCCCGGAGAGCAACCAGCTCTTCATACTTCAGAGCCGAAATATGACTACAAAGAGGCGATACATCGTTCAGGTTTTCATACACTCAGCAGAATTAGAGGCCAGCTACCTGGGCAGAGGCATCGGCGTGAGCGGAGGAGCCATGACAGGAAAGGCCGTGTTCACCCTCTCTGAGATTAAATCCTTCCACGAGAAGGAACCCGGAACCCCATTGATCCTGATCCGTTCAGACACTGTCCCGGACGATATCAAGGAAACTATTTTAACAGACGGCCTGCTCACAGCAAAGGGAGGACAGACATCTCATGCAGCCATTATTGCATTTCGTCTGGAAAAAAACTGCATTGTGGGCTGCAAGCAACTGCAGGTTTTTGAAAATCTGGGTTTTGCGCGATTACACGACCGCATCATTCGTTCCGGCGACTTCCTGAGTATTGACGGCAGAAACGGCTCAATTTACATAGGTAAGCATGCCACTCAGATAGAGGAAGAGATGTCTCTGGTTTGAAAATTTAGATATAGGGATTTGCAAGGGAGAATGCTGTAATGATCAAATATTTAGATGAGATTTCACTGAAAGGCCGGAGGGTCCTGATGAGGACGGACTTCAATATCCCCCTGGACGATTCCGGCAATATCACAGACGACAACCGCATCAGGGCGGCCCTGCCAAGCATACGTCACGCCATGGAGGCTGGAGCACGACTGATACTCTGCTCGCATCTTGGCCGGCCAAAGGGACAGAGGATAGAAAAATTCAGCCTGAGACCAGTGGCCAGGCGTCTTGGAGAGCTGATAGACAGGGAGGTACCTCTGGCTCCGGACTGCATTGGAGATGAAGTGGAGAACCAGGTCAGCTCCATGTCAGACGGAGAAGTGCTGCTACTTGAAAACCTCAGGTATCATCAAGGAGAAACAAAAAACGCCCCTGACTTTGTAGAAGCCCTGGCAAAAATGGCCGATATATATATAAATGACGCCTTTGCAGTATCACACCGGGCCCATGCCTCAGTGACCGGAGTGCCCGGCCTAATTAAAGAGTGCGCAGCCGGTTTTCTTATAAAGCAGGAACTTTTATACTTCAAAAAGGCCATGGAAGAACCTGCCAGACCTCTGGTGGCCATTCTGGGTGGGGCCAAGATATCCGGCAAGCTGGAGGCCATTAATAACATACTGAACCGGGTGGATAAGCTGATAGTCGGCGGGGCCATGGCCAATACGTTCCTGGCAGCGCAAGGCATTGATATAGGAAAATCCCTTACTGAGAAAGAGCTGGTAGACACGGCCAGGGCCTTAATTGATCAGGCAAAAGATAAAGGCATTAAATTCTACCTTCCTGTTGACTGCGTCATAGCACAGGATCTTGACACAAACGCCGAGACCAGGATCGTCCCAACTCAGGAAATTCCTGATGATTGGATGGCATTGGACATAGGACCTGCAACGGCAGGCCTTTTCAGTGAAGCCCTTTACAATGCCAAAACCATAGTATGGAATGGCCCAATGGGGGTTTTTGAGCTCGATCCCTTCAGCCAGGGTACCATGGCCCTGGCGCATGCAGTCGGCAGCAGTCAGGCCCTCAGCATTGTAGGCGGAGGAGATACTGATCTGGCCATTCACAGGGCCGGTGAAGCAGAAAACATATCTTACATGTCCACAGGTGGGGGGGCGTTTCTCAACCTTTTGGAAGGGAAAAAACTGCCGGGCATAACGGCACTTGAGGAGTGTGGTAAAAAATGAATTCTTCAAAGAGAAGACCTGTTTTAGCAGCTAACTGGAAGATGTATAAAACCGTGGCCGAGACCTGTGATTTCCTTAAAGTTTTTTTGCCCCTGGTGAATAACCTGACGGAAAGAGAAATAGTGATTGCGCCTCCGTTTACTGCCCTTTCAGCAGCCGGTGAAATCATTAAAGAAAGTGAACTTGTGACACTTGCAGCTCAGAACATGTACTTTGAGCAAAAGGGTGGCTTCACTGGTGAAATATCATCTATCATGCTCAAAGAATTCGGAGTTAAGTGGGTAATCCTCGGGCATTCAGAGCGCAGGCACATTTTCGGAGAAAAAAATAGCCTTATTTCCTTAAAGGTCAAGTCTGCCCTGGAAAATGATTTACTTCCAATCTTATGCATTGGAGAAAAGTTGGAGGAAAGAGAAGCCGGGCTTATGCATGAGATACTTGAAAAGCAGTTATCAGCAGGCTTTTCAGAAGTAGGTAGTGAAGAAGCAGACCGGATAGTAGTTGCCTATGAACCTGTATGGGCAATAGGCACAGGCAAGACAGCTACCCCGGATCAGGCACAGGATGCCCACGTCAATATCCGGTCATGGCTTACCGATCGTTTCGATTCCGGTATTGCAGGGCAAATTCGAATATTGTATGGTGGTTCGGTCAAACCGGAAAATGTCAACGAATTAATGGCGCTTCCCGATGTGGACGGAGCTCTTGTTGGTGGTGCATCTCTCAGACCCGGGAGCTTTGGTCAAATTGTGAGTTGCCGGATTAGTTAATTAAGAGAGCAACTTAAAGGACATGTTTTGTACCCTATATTAATAGTAGTCTACGTTATTGTATGTGTCTTCTTGGTTCTTACTGTCTTGCTCCAGCAAGGCAAAGGTGCTGAGATAGGTGCTGTATTCGGGTCCAGTGATACCATTTTTGGCAGCGCGGGACCAGCCTCTTTTCTGCACAAGATAACTTCCGGACTGGCAGTGCTCTTTATGGTTTTGGCTCTTGTTCTTACCTATTTGTCAGCTCACAGGGTTGAGGATTCGATAATGCAGGACGCGGAGGTAACTACCAGTCCTGTTACTACTGAACCAGTTGAAATTCCAGAGGCTACAGAAACTGTTGAGACTACTAAGACTGTAATTCCTGAGACTGTTGAAACTGCTCCTGCACCAGTAACCGGGGTTGAGGAACCTGTGCAAGGCCCGGATGAAAAGACAAATGCCCTGGCTGAAGATAGCCGGCCGAAAGAAGATCAGCCTAAAAATGTTGTACCATCAACAACTCAACCTGAGACCTCTAAATAGTATTTTGCCGAAGTGGTGGAATTGGTAGACACGCCATCTTGAGGGGGTGGTGGGCAAAACTCGTGGGGGTTCGACTCCCCCCTTCGGCACCATAATTTATCCTATGTGGACAAAAGTGGCTTATTTGTAGGCTCAATGGCTGCCGGGTCTTTTCACAGGTAATCTAATTGTAAGGGTAGATCCTTTGCCTATTTCGCTTTCCACTGAGATCGTGCCCCTGTGGGCCTGAATAATCTTGAGCGCATAAGTGAGGCCGAGCCCGGCGTGGATCTTTGAAGTAAAGAAAGGGTCCAGGATATTCTTCAGTTTGTCTTTTGGGATGCCGACCCCCGTATCGGAGACAT
>CAZPBZ010000019.1:7842-13316 GCA_964584765.1 uncultured Thermodesulfobacteriaceae bacterium | reverse complement strand
CCGAAAAATAGCTGTGGCGGAATGATTCATGCCATGGGGCCAACTGCTTGGACAATATTTCGATTTTATCTGCGGCATGAGGGAGTGTTTCATCATCTATGGACGTACCAAAATCCGGCTTTACATGAGGACAATACGGAACCTGGAAATCCACAATCTCCTGCGGGAGAGAGATGCCAAGATTTTGCCACTGCTCCTGGTTATACCGTTTCATCTGGTGACTGCGTGCTGCCAGTTCATTGTAATAATGCTTTGGCCAGAGTCCATAGGCCCTGCAGCCAAAAAACCGATTCTCATAAATGAGACAATTCCTGTCAACCAGGAATGAACACGAGGTTATACGCACTGAATTCAAAAAAAAGTACCGAACAAGACCTCTGGTTAGCCGAAGCCGTGTAATGGGAGCCATCTCTGAAAGGCATTGAATGGCAGCAAGAGCTTCGACCAAGGACATCTCGGGCAGCAGAGTACAGCAGAGAGCTCTGCGCCGGCAGTGGCTTGACGGAACCAGAGCATAAGCCTCTCTGAGCTCACCCCTTTGTTTTTTCGACTTGTCTATCAAGTCTTGTATGATCCGGAGCGAAATTTTCACTTTATCTTCGTGGTGGAGATGGGGGGACTCGAACCCCCGGCTTCCACGTTGCGAACGTGGCGCTCTCCCGACTGAGCTACATCCCCATCTGTGTTCTATTGGAAATAGTCAAAGGCTTTGATACTACAGCAATTTTTTTGGAGCCGGCATTCGGACTTGAACCGAAGACCTGCTGATTACGAATCAGCTGCTCTACCACTGAGCTATGCCGGCCCGATCGACGAACTGCTTTTTATCATGCTACTTTACGGCTGGTCAAGGACAAAAACAAACAGGGTAAATTTTCCCGAATAATAGCCTTCGCAACTTCTGTTACAATTGATCAAAATGTTGCTGAATAATAACCTTATGTCTAAAATGTATTGATCAGGCGATTAAGGTGGCCATATAATATGGGGAGGATCTATCGTTGGAATAAATTTTAGATCAAACATATATTCAAAAAAGTTAAAGTACATTAGGTTATCTTTCAAGAGGTGATTATCAAGAGGAAACCAGCCGAAGGAACCCTTCGACCATAGTCTGCGATGAAGACACTATTTTCTGGAAATTTTTCAATACAGGGCCAATAGCTTCTAATAGGAGAATATACAGACATGCCATCCAAGGCTCTAGAGGTCAATATTGCTTACAGCCGCGTTGATGTCACTGTTGACAAAAGATATGAAATCTTACAGGAGGTCATGGGAGAATATCATGGCGTCAGAGAGAGATTACAGACATTCCTGGAGGAGATTTGCCACCCTTACAAGAACTTGGAATTTATTGTAAAGGAAGTAAGAGGCTATGCGCTTAATTATTTCCACGTACTCCAAACCCACCCCAAAGGGCCTGAAGCAGCCAGACTGTACATAGACATCTTTTTTCAGGCCATTGATTCCTCCAGGGACGAAAAACTGAGGATCAATGTATCTGACAATCTCCTCTCTTTCATTCAAAAGGTCATTAAAGATGCAGGCACTGACCTTTTCAGATTCTTGCCTGTCCTGGATTATGCATTTGACAGAATCAGGCATTATCCGAAAGAGACGTTTGTTTTATTTGTCAAAAGTTTTTATCAGCTCAACAGGCTTGGAAGGAGCTATTCTCAAGCAGTCCCTTCAGGATCAGACTTTACTGCCATAAATCACCTTTTGATCAAGTACTTTCGATATACATATGACTACTGGTTAAAGCAGGTTGATCCGCTGGTCTGGTTTGAAAAAGAATCCGGCAAGGCAGGATTGGATGAGATTTTCAAACCAATCTCACACAAACATCTAAAGGCCTGCCGGGAAAGGCTGAAAAGTATTGTCAGTTCTTTGGACGACAGCTCAAAGACCATTCTTGATCGAATTGTTGGACTTCCGGGATATGGTCAAATCATCACCATTTACAGTGAGATCCCTCAAGAACTCCTCAGTGCCGGAGATAATAAGGCACAGGGAAACAAGTGGAAATTGCTGTTTCTCCTTCGCATTATGGATACTACAGGTCTTTCACCTGTTCACGAAGAGACCTTAAGGGACATCAATCGAACCCTTGCCTGGCTCATTCATCATGAAGATCCTCTGGCTGTTCAGCAATCCCTGGAAAAGACTTTTGCAATCTTAAGGAGGAGTATAGAGAAATTCCCAGTGACGGCATTGAATTGTGTTCTGAATATGGGACAGGGGATCTATAAGACTGAAAAGAGTGAACTTGTAGAATTTTTTATCGATTCAGTTGTTTCCCTCGGATTCCAGGCACCGGAGATAAAAGGGGTGGATGAAGACTGGCAGATCAGGGCAAATCCCGCACATATTCAAAATATACGCACCTGGATTCAACTTATAGAACTGAACCCCAAGTGGTCAAAAAAGCTGCTGTCCTCTCTGATCATCCACCTTTCACTGAGCGGCGTTTTAATCAAAGATACTGACATTTTCCCCCGCGACATAACTCAATTGCTAAATAGCGACATTGGCCCGGTTTATAACATGGTCAAGCAGTTGACCCGTCTCTTCCCTACATATTTTAATGACATCGGAGCAGAGGGGAGGCTCAGGGACATCTCCACCGAGATCGACGAAATATACCTGCGCAAGGACCCCCTTATCCACTTCTTGAGAAAGCAGAGTCACGTTGAGAGCAGTAACCACCTCATCGGCCTTATGGAAGCCGTCCTGAATTTCTGGAAGACCAGAAAAAAAGAAGGGGTAAGGCCTTTTGTGCCTCCGGATATCTATCAGCAGGTTGAGACAGAAGGGCCCAACGTTGATGGCGTCCACCGGGTTATCACCCATCTTTTTGATGCCGGGGAATTTAAAGATGTGACTGATCTTCTTGATATTGAGGATGATCGTCTAAAGACATTGCTGGGTGAAATTCCAGGTATATCAAATCTTGATTTTAAGAGAATTGAACTGGGGATTACTTTCTACAAGCTCCTTTATCAGAAATACCATCTGGAGTTCACTGAAATAAATGGTTATCTGGCGCAACTCCGGTCCAGCGGATTGCCTGATCCTGAAAAATTGGAAAAGGCCCTTGGCGAGAAAGATGCCGGAGTGAAACTGGAATTGCTGATAGGCTACCTTGAGAAGCTGAGAGGAATTATCCTATCGTCCGAAGACTATGAAGTCAGGGAAAACATATACAGAAAAAGGCATTTCACTGTTGATATCCCATCCATGTATGGTAGCTACCACGAGTCGAAATTTGATGCAATAGGGCTGACTTTCCGGCTGGAGTCCCTGGTGAATGTCCTTTTTGAAAAAATTGTTAAAACAATTGATCTTAAACTGATCACAAGGGCCACCTTTTCCCAGATTTTTGATTACTTGCGCCTCTTTGATTTAGCATTTAAATTGGACGGCATCTCATCTTTGGAGATAGAGCGCCAATTGGATCTGCTGGCCCATTCTCTCAGGATCAGGGGGTTTTCCTTAACTCAGTATCTGGACATCTTCCGTGGTTTTTCCCAGGCTGTAAGAAACATCACCAATGACTACTTCAACAATATTCATCAGGGAAATCTTTCCAAGATCCTGGATCAGATGCCGACCGAGAGGCTGTTGCCCAAGTATCTCCCATCTGAAGGGTCTGACGACCGGGAAAAATTGTCCCACAGTATCACAGAAATCTTCTTGCGCGACAGGATCGCTAGTTCTTTAGGTCTTCAACAGCTTGATCTCTTTTTGGGCCGTATTTTGAATACCCTTTATCATCAGTCGGACGAACTCCCGAAAGAGGACCTGCGGTTGTTGCTGAGTTATAATCCTCAAAAGGTAATAACGCCGATCTATCCTACAAAGGAAGGTGTATCAGACGTTATTCATCTTGGAAACAAGGGATTCAATCTGGTCAAGCTGAACAATTATGGCCTCCCGGTTCCCCCTGGTTTCATTATTACTACCGAAGTCTTCAGATGCCGTAAGATTGTTGATTGCTACATACGTGCGAAGAAAAACTTCGAGGAACAGGTGGCTCTTGAGTTAGCCACTCTTGAAAAATTGACCGGAAAGACCCTTGGAGACCCTCGCAATCCCTTGCTTCTGGCAGTAAGGAGCGGTTCTGCTATTCCTCAACCCGGGATGATGGACACGTTCCTTGATGTGGGGATCAATGAAAATATCGTTCATGGAATGATCAAACAGACAGGCAATGAGTGGTTCAGTTGGGATACCTACCGGCGATTTCTCCAGTCTTACGGTATGGCTTTTGGCCTGGAAAGAGATGTGTTCGATGATATCATCGTTGATTTTAAGCAGCGTTTAGGCGCTCCTTTCAAAAAAGATTTTTCCGGACAGCAGATGAAGGACATTACCTTGGCTTACAAGTCATTGATCCTTGACAGCGGCATAGAAATTCAGGAGTCTCCTTTTGAGCAACTTCTTGTTGCTATCAGGAAGGTTTTTGACTCCTGGCATACACCTAAAGCTGAAACCTATCGTAAAATTATGGGCATCTCCGATGACTGGGGCACTGCTGTAACAGTTCAAACCATGGTATTTGGCAATTTATCCCGAAAGTCCGGTGCAGGGGTATTTTTTACTCACAGTCCCAGACGGCCAGGTAATACGCTCATATTATGGGGCGATTTCACACTTGGTAATCAAGGCGAGGATGTGGTTTCAGGCCTGGTGAGGACCCTTCCCATTTCAAGAAAACAAGCAAAGATCGAGAACAGGTTGTGTGATGCTACGCTTGAATCCCTGTTTCCGGAGGTGTATTCTAAAATGAGAGAATGGGCCAAGGAGCTGATTTATAATAGAAAATGGAGCCCCCAGGAGATCGAATTTACGTTTGAAAGTCCTGACACAAAAGACCTGTATTCTCTTCAGACCCGTAATATGGTCATAAGAGAGAGAGAGAAGGTCTACTCCTTCGATATCGAAGAGAGTGCGTCTGCCAAATTTTTAGGGCACGGGATAGGAGTAAGTGGAGGTGCAATGGCAGGAAGGGTTGTATTCAGTCTGGAAGAAATCCAACACTGGCGAAATGCAGAACCAGGGGCATCCCTGGTCCTTATCAGAAACGACACTGTTCCTGATGACATCAAGGAAGTCAATGAGGCTGACGGCCTGCTTACAGCCCGGGGAGGCTCCACCTCACATGCTGCAATTGTTGCCCACAGGCTGGGAAAGACCTGCGTCGTGGGATGTGCAGACCTTGTTTGCATGGAGAAGCAAAGGACCTGTTCATTGAATGGGAAAAAGCTGAAAACAGGAGACTGGATAAGCATTGATGGACTGGGGGGATCTATCTACTCAGGTCAAATAAAGATCAAAGAAATAGAAAGGGACTAAGATGGAAAATATCTCAAAAAATGAGGATAATAACAGCTCCAAACTGGGCATCAATGGTCTTGGAAGAATTGGGAAACTAACGCTGTGGCACCATGTTGCGCGGAAGTATTTTA
>CAZPBZ010000019.1:5736-7742 GCA_964584765.1 uncultured Thermodesulfobacteriaceae bacterium | reverse complement strand
CTTGGAAGAATTGGGAAACTAACGCTGTGGCACCATGTTGCGCGGAAGTATTTTAATGAAATAGTGGTCAACTTGGGACGAAATGTGGGTACCTCGCTAAAGGATATCGCACATTACCTGGAAAGAGATTCTACTTACGGATCCCTTGGCGGTTACCTTTATGGGTACAAGGGCAAGAAAGTAATCCAGGATGTAGACGAAAATGCGGGATCCATGACCGTGGATGGCATAAAGATCAAGATATTGCGGCTTTCTCGAAATCCAAAGGATATCGGCTGGCGGGAACATGGTGTCAGGCTCGTGGTAGATACTACAGGGCAATTCACTGATCCTACTCTCTCCCCTGATGGCCCAAGGGGTTCTGTGAGAGGCCACCTTGAGAGCGGGGCAAAAAAGGTTATTGTCTCGGCCCCTTTTAAAATAAAAGATAAGACCAAGCCCATGCCTGATGACGCTGTTACGACCGTTATGGGCATTAATGAAAATGACTATGACCCTCGAGTGCACAGGATTGTTTCCAATGCTTCATGTACAACTACCTGCTTGGCACACATGATGAAACCCCTCCTTGACTCTTTTGGCTCTAAAAAAATCCTGACCGCTTCAATGGCTACTGTCCACGCAGTAACAGGCTCACAAGAAGTCCTGGACCGGCTTCCAAAATCAGGGGCAATAGATCTGCGAAAGAATCGGAGCGTCCTGAATAACATCATATTGACCACAACAGGGGCGGCAAATACACTTGCACTTGTGATACCGGAGATGAAACAGATCGGGCTTATTGCTCAATCCGTGCGGATTCCGACTACAACAGGGTCATTGATTATTCTGGTAGTGAACCTGCAGGAAGAACCATCCGGCGAATCGATCCGGAAGGAGTTAATAAACACAATTTACAGGGATGCCGCAGCTCGTGATTCCCGTGGATATCTTCATTATACTGAAGAACAGAATGTCTCCTGTGATATTATCGGACTTCCATGGGCCGGGGCTATTATTGAGGCCAATGAAACCCATACCCGCACAGCAGAAGTAAGCATAGATCTACAAAAGGTGAGTCAAATCGCAGAACAAGAGATCCTACAGAAAATCGGACAGGACATGTTGAAAATAGCAATCACCCAGGCGGTTATCTACGGATGGTATGACAACGAACTGGGGAGCTATGTGAATATGCTTGGGGATCGCACTGTGTCAGTGGCAGAGGTTGTGTAGCATACGTCTGAGAAAACGTGAAGAATTACAAAATCTTTTCAAGAAGAATTTTCTGACAATAAAAAACTCCGAAAGGCAAGAGCAAGAGGTGAAAGAACCCGCTGATTATGCCATATCAGATAGAACTGCCGGCTAAGTTGGACTCCTTCCAGCACAGGGGCGTGTAACAAGCCGTGCTCCAGATCGTCCGTCACGGCACGGAGGGAAATAATGGAGCACCCAAGCCCTGCCCTCACCGCCTGGCGGATTGCTTCAGTACTCCCCATCTCTGCCACAATTTGAAGATCGCTGAGCTGTAATTTTGCAGCCTGCAGGGCACGCTCCATAGCCAAGCGTGTGCCTGACCCCTTTTCTCTCAAAACAAAGGGCTCGGACGCAAGATCTTCTATAGACGCCTGTCCGCAATCAGCAAGGCGGTGACCCGGAGGTACGATCAGGACCATCTCATCGCGAAAGCAGGGTTCAAAGCTAAGGCCTTTTTTCTGGATAACTGCCCCTACCATCCCGAGTTCCAGTTCACCATTGGCCACGGCAGCAACAATTGCGGCTGTATCCGATATGCGCAATATCACTTTGATGTTGGGGCGCTCAGCCTTGAATCGACCAATCACAGCCGGAAGAATATACTGCCCAGGGATATTGCTGCCTCCAAGGTCCATACTTCCCTTTTCCTGCCCTAAAAACATGACTATTTCCCGTTCAGCCTGGAGATTAAGTCTTAATATTTGACGCGCAAAAGGATAAAGAACTTCGCCGGCCTTGGTTGGCGTTATATCTTTCCCGCTTCGGTC
>CAZPBZ010000019.1:0-5636 GCA_964584765.1 uncultured Thermodesulfobacteriaceae bacterium | reverse complement strand
GCCCCATGATGGGCAAGGATCTGGGCAGGTCCTTTATGTAATGCATCCACAACCGAACGGGCCAAAGCCTCGGTGCCGGGCATTTCAAAAGGCACTATGGTCACCTCTCCCAAAAGCATCTTGCCTTCAATCAATAAATGGGGCAATAGTTGATTTCCTGACAGACTGAGCGCCAGAGTCCATGGAGGATGTGTGTGCACTACTGCCATGGCCCCCGGGTCCTGCCGGTAGATTGCCGTGTGCATGACCAGCTCTGAAGAGGGGCGACCCAGCCCCCCCTTAAGGACATGCCCTTCAGAATCCACCACAACCAGGTCCGACTCATTCAAAAAGCCCTTGTGCACACCGCTGGGAGTTATAAGGATGTCCCCTCCGGAAAGTCGGACGCTTACATTTCCATCTGCAGCGGCAATCAAGCCCTTATTATATAATTGCCTACATACCTTTATCACCTCAGGCCGCAGATCACTACCTTCCTGTATTGTCAACTACTGAACTCCTGCTTTATGGTGACATCTTTCTTTATTTTATCCAGAGTAGATGCCAGTGCCGTAATAACATATTCCCTGGTACTTCCGGCAAGTCCAAGAAGCATAATATCTTCTCCCACGCTCAGTCTTCCCTCTTGTATTTCAGCCTCAGCCGCCATAATACCAGGAAGTTTTCGCGTATCGGCCAGTATCCGGGACAACTTCCCCCAATCCGCTTTTACCACAATGGATTTAACAGGTCTTCCGTCCCTACTGGAATTCCGCACAATCCCATTGTGGATCAAGACCATCCCCGCATCACCGCCCGCTCTTTTTTTAAGCTTAGCCGCAAATTCAATCAGATTCATAATAAGCCGTACATTCCCCTCCACTGCCGGTTGCAAGATAGACAAGGAACAATTAACATTAAGATTATTTTATTTTTTAAATTCAAAATTGTGTCTGACCGGCCTTTCCGTTCAGACACTGAGTAATATGGAGGACTAATAACATGCCCATTCATGAATTTAGATGTTTGAATTGTGACTACATATTTGAGCTCCTCATTATGAGCAAAAATGAGATAGACTCAGTTTTGTGCCCCAAATGCGAGAGTTCCAATGTCGGCAAGCTCATGAGTGTTGCCAATGTTTCTGTAGATAAACGCCCAAGTAATGCTTCCCGGCGACAACCTCCTGTGGAGCATCACACGTGTGATACCGGCTCATGCGCTACACTCAATCTGCCGGGATATGAAAGGTAAGGGACAGGCCCTAATAAAAAAGGCCGAGCTTTTTGCCCGGCCTTACCCTGTTCCTCGCACATCACCATCAATCTGCCGCAGCCCGTCTGCGCTCTTTCTCTTCATAGAATACCTTGCCCGTACCGGCAGGTATGAGACGTCCCATGATTACGTTTTCTTTCAGCCCTCTCAGATAATCCACCTTCCCGTCTATAGAGGCCTCGGTCAGGACCTTGGTAGTCTCCTGGAATGATGCTGCTGAAATAAAGCTATCTGTGCTGAGAGACGCCCTGGTAATACCAAGAAGCATAGGTTCAGCCGAAGCAGGCTCGCCTCCTTCTTCTGCCATTATCCGATCATTTTCCTCCTCAAAGCGGCAACGTTCAACCTGCTCTCCAAACATGAATGTACTGTCTCCCACACCGGTGATCTTTACCTTGCGCAGCATCTGCCGCACTATCACTTCGATGTGTTTATCATTAATCTTTACACCTTGGAGCCTGTATACCTCTTGAATCTCACCCACCATATATCGGGCAAGGTCCTTTATGCCTTTCACCCTGAGATAGTCATGGGGATCGATGACACCATCCATCAACGACTCACCGGCCCTGACATAATCTCCTTCATGGACTTTTATATACTTGCCCTTGGGTACCAGGTACTCCTTTGCGTCACCATACTCCGGAGTAACAACCACCCGCCTCTTGCTCTTGATATCCTTGCCGAAGGAAACCACCCCGTCTATTTCTGTAATAACAGCATACTCCTTGGGCTTTCTTACTTCAAAGAGTTCGGCGATCCTCGGAAGACCCCCTGTAATATCCTTAGTCTTGGTGGTCTCTCTGGGGATTCTGGATAGAGGCTCTCCGGCCGCCACCTTATCTCCCTCATTGGCAGTGATAATGGCCCCTACCGGGAGCTGATAGCGGGCCTCGCCTTTGCCCTTGGCCAGCTTCAAGGTGCGTCCTCTCTCGTCCTTTATGGAAATCCTGGGCTGATAATCTGCTGTATGGTACTGTATCACCACCCTGCTTGCCTTGCCGGTAACCGGATCCACCTTCTCCTTCATGGTGATGCCCTCAATGAGATCCCCAAACTTCACCACCCCGGGCACCTCTGTGAGAATCGGTACGGTAAACGGATCCCACTGAGCAAGCTTTTCCCCAGCCTCTATCTCCTGGCCTTCCTCTACTACCAATTCGGCGCCGTATATTACTGGAAAACGCTCCCTCTCACGTCCATCCGGGGCCACAATCACTATTTCTCCGTTTCGGTTCAACACTACCTGCCAGCCAGCCGGATTCTGCACGGTATTCAACCTCTCAAAACGCACTGAACCAGACCCCCTTGAGCGAATTTCAGCCTGCTCCACCTTACCGCTGGCAGTACCACCAATGTGAAAGGTCCGCATGGTAAGTTGTGTTCCAGGTTCCCCTATGGACTCTGCGGCTATGATACCGATTGCCTCCCCCATAGCCACAATGCCGCCACGGGCCAGATCTCTCCCGTAGCATCTGGCGCAGACCCCATGAGGAGACCTGCAGGTAAGCACAGATCGAATCTCAATATTGGAAATACCCACTTCCTCGATTTTACGGACCCCTTTCTCGTCAATCTCATCGTTTGCTTTGACAAGGACCTCTCCTGTCAAAGGATCAACTATGTCCATCAGGGCTACACGCCCAAGGATACGCTCACCCAGACGCTGGATAATCTCACCGCCTTCCATGAGGTGACCAATCTCTATACCGTCAATTGTTCCGCAATCCCCCTCTGTTATGGTGGCATCCTGAGCAACATCAACCAGGCGTCGGGTGAGGTAGCCGGAGTTGGCGGTCTTAAGGGCCGTGTCTGCCAAACCCTTCCGTGCCCCGTGAGTGGATACAAAATACTCCAGCACACTCAAGCCCTCACGGAAGTTTGCCTGAATGGGAGTCTCTATGATCTCACCTGACGGTTTAGCCATCAGGCCGCGCATTCCTGCAAGCTGCCTGATCTGGTCCTTACTGCCCCTGGCGCCGGAATCAGCCATAATAAAAATAGGATTAAAACTGGGGGCGGATAACACCTTCCCGTCAGGCCCACGGTGGTATTCTACTGAGATACCCTCCATCATCTTCTCCGCCACATCATCCGTAGCCCTGGTCCATATGTCAATCACCTTGTTGTACTGTTCTCCGTCAGTAATAAGACCCTCAGAGTACTGGTGCTGAACCTCTGCCACCTCTTTCTGAGCCTTTTCAAGAATTTCCTCCTTTTGCACAGGAACCATCATATGGTTTATGCCAACGGAAATCCCGGCCAGAGTGGCAAAACGATATCCCATATCCTTGAGGCGATCCGCCAGAATCACTGTCTTCTTGGCCCCTGCTATGCGGTAACTCTCATTAATGAGTCTGGCAAGGTCCTTCTTGCGCATGGTCTTATTAATAATAGAAAAGGTCACCTCCTCAGGTAGAATATCCGAGAGGATTACCCGGCCCACAGTGGTCTCTGTCAGATCGCCTCGAATCCTGGCCTTAATCCTGGCCTGCAGATGGACAACACCAGCCTCCCACGCAAGTAGCACCTCTTCCTTGGAACCAAATATCTTGCCTTCACCCTTTGCATTTAACCTATCCCTGGTCATATAATATATACCAAGGACTATATCCTGAGTAGCCATGATGATAGGCTCTCCATGGGCAGGAGAAAGCAGGTTGTTGGTTGACATCATGAGTACCCTTGCCTCTGTCTGAGCCTCTACTGACAGGGGGACATGGACTGCCATCTGGTCTCCATCGAAATCGGCATTGTATGCAACGCACACCAATGGATGGAGCTGAATGGCCTTGCCTTCAATGAGTATGGGCTCAAAGGCCTGAATACCCAAACGGTGTAAGGTAGGAGCACGATTCAGCAAAACAGGATGCTCCCTTACAACTTCATCAAGGGCATCCCATACCTCCGGGGCCTCCTTTTCCACCATCTTCTTTGCGCTCTTGATAGTGGTAACAAGCCCTTTTTCTTCGAGCTTATTGTAAATAAAAGGCTTAAAGAGCTCTATTGCCATCCGCTTTGGCAGACCGCACTGATGAAGCCTAAGTTCCGGACCTACTACGATGACCGAACGTCCTGAGTAATCGACCCTCTTTCCAAGGAGATTTTGACGAAAACGCCCCTGCTTGCCCTTCAACATATCTGATAATGATTTCAAAGGACGTTTGTTCGGCCCTGTAGCTACCCGGCCTCTCCGGCCATTATCAAAAAGGACATCTACTGCCTCCTGGAGCATCCTTTTTTCATTCCGGATGATGATGTCCGGGGCGTCCAGCTCTTTGAGCTTCTTGAGTCGATTATTCCGATTAATGACCCTGCGATAAAGGTCATTGAGGTCCGATGTGGCAAATCGCCCTCCATCCAGGGGAACCAGAGGTCTCAGATCCGGAGGAAGGACCGGAATAACGCTCAGAATCATCCATTCAGGCTGGTTACCTGAATCCCGAAAGGCCTCAATGACCCTCAGCCGCTTACCGAGTTTTTTTCTTTTGGCTTCTGAATGGGTCTTGAGCATCTCTCCACGGAGTTCCACGGACAGGGCATCCAGATCGAGACGCTTTAACATCAAATATATTGCTTCCGCCCCTATATCTACCTTAAACTTATCGCCGAATTGCTCCTTATTCTTGTAATAGGCCTCATCGGACATAAGAGTGCCCACAGGGATGTCCGGCCTCTCCGATTCGATCACTATGTGTGACTCAAAGTACAGGACCCTTTCGAGCTCTTTCAAACTCAAATCCAAAAGAGCGCCGATTTTGCTGGGAAGGCTCTTTAAAAACCATATATGGGCTACCGGAGCTGCCAGGGAAATGTGGGCCATCCGCTCCCGCCGGACTTTTGACTGGATGACTTCAACTCCGCATTTTTCGCAGATGACGCCCCGGTGCTTCATGCGCTTGTATTTGCCGCACAAGCACTCATAATCCTTTACCGGGCCAAAAATCTTGGCACAAAAAAGGCCTTCCCGTTCCGGCTTAAAGGTCCGGTAGTTGATGGTCTCAGGTTGCTTTACCTCTCCATTTGACCTTCCGAGAATTTTCTCAGGAGAGGCCAGAGAAATCCTGACTGATTTAAAGCTCAAAGGATCTTTTGGCTTTGTAAAAAGGGAAAGAATATCTTCCATTCAGTAAAACCCCCGTATCACTCCTGTAACTCTACATCCATACATAAACCCTGAAGCTCCTTCACCAGGACATTAAAGGACTCAGGAAGACCTGCCTCAAGAAAATTGTTGCCCTTGACGATCTTTTCATACATCCTGGATCTTCCGACTACGTCGTCGGACTTGACTGTCAGGAACTCCTGAAGAGAGTAAGCCGCGCCATAGGCCTCCATGGCCCATACCTCCATCTCACCCAATCGCTGCCCTCCAAACTGAG
>CAZPBZ010000018.1:9346-13321 GCA_964584765.1 uncultured Thermodesulfobacteriaceae bacterium | reverse complement strand
TATTCCTCACTGCTGCCTCCCGTAGGAGTCTGGACCGTGTTCCAGTTCCAGTGTGACTGGTCATCCTCTCAGACCAGCTACCCATCGTAGCCTTGGTAGGCCATTACCCTACCAACAAGCTAATGGGACGCAGGCTCATCCTCAGGCAGTAGCATCCATGGAGAGGCCACCTTTGATCTTTCAGATCCCTCTTAAAGATTTTATCCGGTATTAGTCCGCCTTTCGGCGGATTATTCCAAACCCAAGGGTAGATTACCTACGCGTTACTCACCCGTGCGCCACTTTACTCCCAGAACCGAAGTTCCGGTTTCTCGTACGACTTGCATGTGTTAAGCACGCCGCCAGCGTTCATTCTGAGCCAGGATCAAACCCTCCAGTTTTAAACTGAATGGTCTTGGTCACCCATTTGGTGACCAAGTTAAATGACTTAAAGCTCGCTTATCAGACACTATTCAGTTGTCAGAGATCAAGTTGGGATTTAAAGAATAGATTTAAACATTAACTACCATTTTCTATAATGTCAAGCGCTTTTTCTTAGCGCCAATCAATACTCACCACAAAATATTTCCAGTGACAAGTGCAGCAATGTAGCAGTCCTTTTTTGTGTGTCAAGCATTTTTTAGGGTCTGTCACGAAGTAAATCAGCCCCCTTCTTGCTCTATCTTATACTTACATCCCTTCACAGAGCATTTGAGTATTATCCCATCGTTCTGTGTAATTCTCTCCACCAGAATTGGGGATCCGCAAAGAGGACACTCTTTGGCCACCGGCCGGTCCCATGTAGCATATTTGCATTTGGGATAGCGGCTACAACCGTAAAAGGTCTTTCCGGAACGTGAACTCCTCTTAACTAGATCGCCATCACAACTCGGCTCGGGACAAGGGATACCAGTAGAAATGGATTTTGTGTTCCGGCATTCCGGGTATCCCGAACAGGCAAGAAACTCACCAAAACGTCCTTTTTTGATAACCATTGGACGACCGCACCGGTCACATATTTTATCAGTCTGGATTTCTCTGTCCTGGATTTGAATTTGGCCTTTCTCATCCCTTTTAAAGTCTTTGGTATTCTTACATTCAGGGTATCCTGAGCAGGCAAGAAACTCTCCTCTCCTACCGTATTTGATAACCATAGGCGCACTGCACTTATCGCACTTGATATCAGTAGAAACGCCTTCTATTTTGACGGACTTCATTTCCTCCTGGGCGAGGTTAAGACTTTTGCTGAATTGGCCGTAAAATTTTTCAAGTACCTTTATCCAGGAATTGGAACCATCCTCCACTCCATCAAGTTTTTTTTCCATGGCTGCAGTAAATTTTGAATCAAGGATTTCCGGAAAATGTGCAACAAGCAGGTCTGTCACTACGAAACCAAGTGCAGAGGGATAAAAGTACCGTTTTTCAAGGCGTACGTATTCTTTGCCCTGGATAGTAGAAAGTATGGTGGCATAGGTGCTGGGTCTTCCTATTCCCTTTTCCTCCAAAGTTTTTATAAGGCTTGCCTCGGAATACCTGGGCGGAGGCTGAGTAAAATGTTGTTTTGGTTCAATTCCCAGGAGTTTCAGGGGATCATCCATTACCAGAGCAGGAAGTTCTATCTTCGCCTTATCCGAACTGTTCCGTCCCTTCTCCTGGGACTCATCCTTTGTCTCTGAATACAGGATGGTAAAACCGGGAAAACGGACAACGGTTCCGACAACCCTGAGCAGATACAGGCCAGCCTCTATGTCCACAAGGGTCTGGTCCAATATTGCCGGACTCATTTGGGAGGCAATAAAGCGTTTCCAAATAAGGTTGTATAGAGCCAAAGCGGCCTTATCCAGATAGGGCGCAACATCTTCGGGAGTCCTGGCAACCGAGGTAGGCCTGATTGCCTCATGGGCATCCTGGGCCATCTTGCCCCGTTTATAAACCGGTGCCCTTTGTGGCACGAAGTCTTTGCCGAACCTCCCATTAATAAGGGTTATAGCCTCCTTTACCGCCTCCTTGGCTACCCTGGTAGAGTCGGTCCTCATATAAGTTATGAGCCCAACCGGGCCCTCATCTCCCAAATCAACACCCTCGTAAAGTCTCTGGGCCAGCATCATGGTTTTTTTAGCAGAAAACCTAAGCTTATGGGCTGCTTCTTGCTGCATTGTGCTGGTGATAAACGGAGGTGAGGGGTATTTCTTTCTCTCTTTAGTCTCAATCTTTTTAATTCTGAAATCAGCCGTTTTGAGGTCTCTCACTATCTCCTGGGCCTTTTCCCCGTCAGGAATTGAGAGTTTTTTACCTTTAAGGGCAATTACCTTTGCCAAAAAGGGAGGCGGGTTGGGGCCTTCCAGTTGAGCAGTAACAGTCCAGTACTCTTCTGCCACAAAGGCCTGAATTTCCCTCTCTCTGTCACATATTATGCGAACTACAACCGACTGGACACGTCCTGCTGAAAGGCCTCTTTTTACCTTACTCCATAGCAGAGGAGATATTTTATATCCAACCAGCCTGTCCAGGATCCGTCTTGCCTGTTGGGACTCGTACTTGTTTCTGTCCAGTTTCCCCGGGGATTTGATAGCCTTCCTGATCGCCTGTTCAGTCAGTTCGTGGAACATCACACGATAGAACTGTCTGGCTTTTCCCCGCTTGGCTTGGAGTTCCTCTGCTATATGCCATGCTATGGCCTCTCCCTCCCTGTCCGGATCAGGGGCCAGATATATATTATCCACTTTGGATGCCGCAGACTTAAGCTCTTTAATTATTTTGCTCTTGCCACGGATTATCTCATACTCAGGCGTAAAGTTATCTTCGACATTAACTCCCAAACGTTTCTTGGGGAGATCCTTCACATGGCCTACAGATGCCCTGATATCGAAGTCCTTGCCCAAATAGCGCCTAAGAGTCCTCACTTTGGTTGGGGATTCTACAATTACCAAACCCTTTTTCATGAAATCACTCTCACTTAAGTTGGTATATTTGGCCTGGAAAAGCCTGAATCAGGTCTTTTAGCTCCATTTGGAGCAAAAGTCCACTGACTTGGCCGACAGACTGCCCGCATAGATTAGCAATATTGTCTATATGTTGCGGATAGGGCTCAAGTTTGTCAAAGACATTTTGTTCCTCAGGAGAAAGATCAGGTCGCTCTTTGGAAACGCCTGACACAAGGTCTTTATTGTGCTCTTGTTTTTCTGCGCCAAGCTCCTCCATTATGTCCGTAAAATTCTCTACCAACCGTGCTCCCTGCTTTATAAGCCAATGTGTACCACTACTTCTGTAGGAATAAATACTCCCCGGAACCGCCATTACCTCTCTACCCTGCTCCAGAGCGCAGGAAGCAGTAATCAGAGACCCACTTTTCATATTTGCCTCGACTATTACGACTCCATAGGAAAGACCGCTGATGATCCTGTTACGAATTGGAAAATTTCTTGCCTCCGGAGATGAGCCAGGTGGTAATTCGGTAATCACTGCCCCATGATCTGCTATGCGACGTACAAGATCTGTATTTTGTCTGGGGTAAGCCACGTCTATACCGCACCCCTTTACAGCTATTGTGTTGCCACCTGATCTGAGGGCCGCCTCGTGAGAAGCAGTATCTATTCCAAGGGCCAGGCCGGAGACTACTGTATAGCCGTGTTGCACAAGTTCAGATGAAAGCATCCGAGCTACATCCAGCCCATAGGAACTGGGGTATCTTGATCCGACAACAGCAACCGCTCTCTTTCTTAGAGAAGAGGGATCACCAATGCCATGAAGTAATGCCGGCGGATTTTGTATCTCATTCAAGAACAATGGATAGTCTTTACTCAAAAAAGTCATGGTCCATGCGCCGACCCTTTCAAGGACACTGATGCTGCGCTCAAGAGCTTTTTCATCAGGACCTTTTGCCAGGGCGCATAGAACCTGAGCAGGCAATCGCACTATCTCTGAAAAATCAGCAGGCCCGGCCTCCCATACTGCTTTAGCTGAGCCGAAGTGTTCTACAAGCCGTCTCAGGGTTAT